>NZ_JABUYX010000020.1:0-61332 GCF_014898005.1 Halomonas citrativorans | reverse complement strand
CATGAACCGCCGTGGTACGGAACCGTATGCCCGGTGGTGTGAGAGGACAGGGGAGGCGACTCCCCTTCCTACTCGATCAAAATAACACGTTAGGTAAGACCAAAGGGGGATAAACGTTAATCCACCGCTCCGTTAGAATCTCTACGGAGATATGTCAGACATTTATTCGCACTGCGCATGTACAACACGATGACTAAATAATGGAGCAAGCCAACATGCATATGCTGACCCTGGCGTCTTTCCTGTTTTTTACAGGGCTGGTCGCTTTTATTACGTGGCGTATCACACGCCGGGATGATCACTCCAGTACCACTGGTTATTTCCTGGCAGGGCGCTCGCTGACCTTCCCGCTGATTGCGGGTTCGTTGCTAATGACCAACCTCTCCACTGAGCAGATGGTAGGCCTAAACGGGGCTGCGTTTGCCGATGGGCTAAGCGTTATGGCATGGGAAGTCGTTGCAGTTATCGCGTTGGTCGCGCTGGCGCTGTTTTTCCTGCCGCGCTTTTTAAAAAGCGGTATTACTACACTGCCGCAATTGCTGGAAATCCGCTTTGATAAAGGCACCCAGCTGATTACCAACGTTATTTTCCTTATTGCCTATGCCGTTATTTTGCTGCCGATCATTCTCTATTCTGGTGCGATTGGCTTGCAGGGGATGCTGGACCTGCAAGGGCTAACCGGTATTCAGTCATCAAGCACACTGCTTTGGCTAACCGTATGGATTGTGGGCATTATCGGTGCGATCTATGCCCTATTTGGCGGGCTACGTACGGTTGCCGTTTCCGACACGCTGAACGGTATTGGGCGGTTTTGTGGTCGTCTATTTTGGCCTTCAAGCGGTGAGTGGCGGTACGGGCATCATGGAAGGCTGGAGCATTCTTAAGCAGAGCGACCCGGATAAGCTCAACTCGATTGGTGGCTCAGAGCAGCAGGTGCCGTTCTTCACGCTGTTTACCGGGGTCTTTCTGATTAACTTGTTTTATTGGAGCACGAATCAGCAGATTATCCAGCGAACGCTTGCCGCCAAAAACCTGGCCGAAGGCCAAAAGGGTGTGCTGCTGACAGGGCTTTTTAAACTGCTTGGCCCGCTGTATCTCGTGTTACCAGGTATTATTGCCTATAACCTGTATGCTGATCAGGGTGTGCAGGCTGATGAAGCCTATGGGCACTTGGTGTTTAACGTTCTACCGCCTTATTTAACGGGTTTCTTTGCGGCGGTTATGGTCGGGGCGATTCTGTCCTCGTTTAACTCCGCGCTTAACAGTACCACCACCATTTTCAGCCTGGGTATTTATAAAGGCGTGCTGAATAAAGACGCTACTGAGCAGGAGGTTGTTAAATCGGGCAAGATCTTTGGTTGGATCATGGCGATTATTACCATGATTATCGCGCCACTGCTGGCCGGGCAGGATAGTCTATTCGGCTACCTGCAGAAGATGAACGCCATTTACTTTATTCCTATTCTGGCTGTTGTGTTGGTGGGGCTACTGACCAAACGGGTACCTCCCATGGCCGCCAAAATAGCGCTGGTGGGCGGCTGTTTATTGATCGCTGCTGGTTACTTTGTGCCGCCATTTAATCTCTTGCCTGAGATTATGAATGAGTTCCACTTCGTCGCATTGGTGTTTGCCTTGTTAGTGGTGATGATGCTGATTGTTGGCAAGCTACGTCCGCGCGAAACGGACTGGGTGCAGGAGCATGTCGGCGGTGTTGATTTAACGCCCTGGAAAGGTGCACTACCCTCAGGTGTCGCGCTGATCATTTTAGTGATCATTATTTATATAAGCTTTGCTGGATAATTGTCGATTAGGCGCTGAAAGCTAGCCCTGTTAGCAATAGCGCTGTCATCAATAGCCAGTAACAGAAAGGCCCCGTTAGTATCAACTAGCGGGGCCTTGTCGTTTTAGCGGCTATTGTTGGGTTTATGCAAGCCGTAGCGGCGGTTCGGCGAGCCCGGCTATGTCGATTTGCACGGAAAATAGCGCGCCAGCGTTCGGCTCTTTAGCAAGCTGCTCTGAAGTGAAACCCTCTTGAGCCGTCGTGATATACAGCGTTTTAAGCTCTGGGCCTGCAAACACCGGGCAAGAGGGTTGGCTGGCTGATAGATGCACTCGGCCAATAATCTCACCGTCAGCGTTTAAGCGCACAACCTCACCAGCACCCCAAAGCGCTAGCCATAGGCAGCCCTGGTTATCCATCACGGCGCCGTCGGGGCTGCCAATATGACCGGAAAAATCCGCAAAAGGCTCGGGTTCTCCGAGCGGCCAGCCTTGGTCATCCAGCGCCCAGCGCATCACAACGCCGGTTGGTGTATCCGTAAAGTAAGCGGTGGTGCCATCGGGTGAAAAGCACAGCGCATTAGGAATGCTAAGCCCGGTACGCAGCTGGCTTAGCTTGCCGCGATGCAGTCGGTAGAGGCTGCCCGCCTGGTGCTCAGCCTGTTTTCCCATACTTGAAAACCACAGGCTGCCATGCCTGTCCACACGTGCGTCATTGCTGCGCGTAACAGGGTTATCGGCTTCAACATCGGCAAAGTGGGTAATGTTGCCGCTTTCAGGGTCGAAGTGGCTCAATGAGCGCTCACCCACTAGTAGCAGGCGGCCATCCTCAAGCGGCGCGGCCAGAGAAACCATATCGTCTAGCGCTACATGATCATGCTGCTGGCTGGTGTGAGAGAGCCAGTGCAAGCGCTTGCCAATAATATCGCACCAGTAAAGCCGTCCGCTGCTGGCTTGCCACTGCGGGCCTTCTCCAAGCAGGCAACCACTATCTACTGCGACAGTTGCCTGCCATGTGGGTAATGACATTATTCTTCTCCGGCTTTTTTCCAGGCGTTAACTAACGCAACCGCCTGCTGGGCAACCGCCTTGGCGTTTTGCCCGGGTTTATAAAGTGCGCTGCCCAGGCCAGCACCATCTACCCCGGCTGCTCGCCAAGCGGCGAAATTATCGATGCCAACACCGCCTACGGCGTACAAACGAGTGTCTTCAGGCAGTACGGCGCGTACGGCTTTCATACCTTCCAGCCCGACCTGGACGGCAGGAAAAAGCTTAAGCCCTGTCGCGCCAGCGTCAAGTGCATCGAATGCTTCGGAAGGGGTAACAATGCCTGGCCAGCTCGCCATCTCAAGACGGTGCGTTTCTTCAATCACGCTGGGACGACAATTAGGCGAGACAATTAAACGCCCACCAGCGGCATGAACGTCTCGCACTTGTGCGGGGGTAAGCACGGTGCCCGCGCCAATGACCGCCTGCTCGCCAAAGGCGTTAACTAAGCGGCGAATGCTCTCTAGCGGCTTCGGCGAGTTAAGCGGCACTTCAATCTGGGTGATGCCTGCGTTAAGCACCGCATCAGCAACGTCGATAACGTCATCGGGCGTTACGCCTCGCAAAATTCCGATCAGGGGTAACGTCATAGAGCTCTCTCTGCATTATTTGTTAGCGCCTGGTGGGCGAGTCGAAGACCTGCCAGTACGGCAGTGTCGCCCTCAACGTGATGGGTCTGAAAGCCGAGCGCGTTAAGGGCCAAATGGTAACGATGACAAAGCGCTGGATTACCAATCAAGGTAACCGTTTCATCGGTAGATAATGATGGGCAGGCGCCCGCTAGCTCAAGGCCAATCGCAAGGCCAGAAAGCCGTGCCGAGAGCACGCTTGCCCGGGTGTTACCCATGGGCAGGCGGCTATCCAGTAAATCCTGCGCCCGCAGGCCGAACAGGCGGCTGCTAAACGTCTCTGGGGCCGCGTTTATCTCGCTGACGGCGGCGATGAACGCATCACGGCAGGCGGGCTCGTTTAGCGCATCGCTGCCAATGGAGTGCTTTAGAACCGACTGATTCGCCAGTAGCTGATAAAGCTCGCCTGTTAGATAGGTGGTGAACTGTGTTACCACGCCTGACTCAATGCTCGCCCATTTGGAGTGGGTGCCCGGCAGGCAGACCCGACCTGAAAAATCGGGCGCTTCGGCCGCCAGGCCAGCAAGCTGGGTCTCTTCTCCGCGCATGACATCAAAATGCTGAGCCGCGCTGTGGGTTTGGCTCAGGCCGGGCAGCAGATGCACACGCAGCTGGCCACCAACCAGCCTAGGCATCACCGCGCCGTGGCTAAGCTGGTCAAGCGAGATAGGCACCGGCAGGTAAGCGGCTTCCAGCCAGCCTTGTCGAGCGCCTGCCATGCCGCACACCATTGCCGCTATGTGGCCGTTGGCAGGTAGCCAATCGCCCACCAGGCGCAACAATTCAGCCTCGTATTCATCCGGCGTGAGCGAAAGCATGCCCTTATCGCTGCTGGCGTTGGCGATCACCTGGTGTTGCTTATCGAGCCCCCAAGCACGCAGGTTGCTTGAGCCCCAGTCCACCGCGATCCAGGCGAGCGTTTGCGGTAACGCATCAGAATCGGTACGCATGTGACGATATCTCCACGAATAAGGTTCTCCACGATTTAGAAGGCAGGGCTTACCACTCAGCGATAGAGCCGTCATCGTGCGTCCATACCGGGTTGCGCCAGCGGTGGCCTGTTTTTGCGCGCTCTTCAACATAGGCTTCATCAATTTCTACACCCAGGCCGGGGCCTTGGGGGATAGCGCAAAAACCGTCGGTGATACTTAGGGCTGTTTTGTCTACTAGGTAGTCCAGCACGTCATTGCCCTGGTTGTAGTGAATCCCCATGCTTTGTTCTTGAATGAAGGCGTTATGGCAGACAGCATCCAGCTGAAGTGAGGCGGCCAGGGTTAACGGCCCAAGCGGGCAGTGGGGCGCCAGCGCCACATCGTAGGCAGAGGCGAGGGTGGCGATTTTCAGCCCTTCGCTAATGCCGCCACAGTGGGAAATATCCGGCTGGATAATGTCGATCATGCCATCGGCCAGCAGATCGCGGAACTGAAAGCGGGTATGTAAGCGTTCGCCGGTCGCCAAGGGGTAGCTCAACCCGCCCGCAATATCTTTCAAGCAAGGCAAGTGTTCCGGTGCAACGGGCTCTTCAACAAACATGGGATGGTAAGGCTCAAGCTCACGCAGTAATGCTTTGGCCATGGGACGATGGACGCGGCCATGAAAGTCGATACCGATACCCACATCCGGCCCAACGGCCTCGCGCGCCTCACGCACTCGGGCCACGGCTTCATCGACCTTGCGATGAGAGTCGACGATTTGCATTTCGGGCGTGCCGTTCATCTTGAACGCGGTAAAGCCTTTTTCGACCAGCGCCTTGGCACCGGCGCCCACATCGCTTGGGCGGTCGCCCCCGGTCCAGGCATACATGCGCATTTTATCGCGCACCGCTCCCCCCAAGAGTTGGTGAACGGGAACACCCAAATCACGCCCTTTAAGGTCCCACAGTGCCTGGTCAATACCCGCAATAGCGCTCATCAAAATGGGGCCGCCGCGATAAAACCCGGCACGATAGAGCGTGTTCCAAAGGTGTTCGATCCGATGAGGGTCCTGGCCAATCAGGTAGTCGGAAAGTTCATGAACAGCCGCTTCTACCGTTGCGGCACGGCCTTCGATGACCGGCTCGCCCCAGCCATAACAGCCTTCATCGGTTTCGATTTTAAGAAACAGCCAGCGGGGAGGGACTTGCCATGTTTTAAGACGCGTAATTTTCATACGATATAATCCTCACGGTTAGCCGAGTGGGTACGGCAAGCGTTACTGCAGAAGTTGGTTTCAGCCCAGCTAGACGATGCCCAGATCGATAGCGGTGCGCCGCAATACCTCGCGCGCAGCGGTGTCGGCCGCGTTAATGTCGCCGGCTTTAATCGCATCCAGTACGTGGCGGTGCCGGGTCAAACTGTCGTCGAGCGTTTTAATATCGTGTTGCGAGCGATATACCAGCGCCATGATTGAAGGGCGTAATAAATGGCCCATTTGCCGCCACACCAGGTTATGCGTCGCTTGGTAGATCACATCGTGAAAGGCAACATCGAACTCAATGTGCTGGGCACGCGCGTCAGGGGTGCCTGCCGAACAGCGCATGCCTTCAAACGCTGCTTCCAGCTGTGTAATGTCATCACCGGTGGCCGCTTGGGCCGCCAATCTCGCAACCGTGGGCTCTGCTGAGAATCGAAAAGCGTAAATTGCGCGCACGAGCTGAGGGTCCAGGTTGACGAGCCCTGTCATCCATTCGCTCATCAATGGGTCAAGCAGGTGCCATTCACTCATTTCACGAACCAGCGTGCCCCGGCCCGCCGTGCGCTCTATAAGCCCGGCGGCCGTTAGGCTTGCCAATGCATTGCGTACCTGATTGCGGCTGACGGCAAAGTGCTTGCCGATATCCAGCTCCTTGGGAAAAACGTCACCGGGCTGCCAGTGGCCGGTTAATAGCGCCCTGGCCAGTAAGCGTGCCAAGTGTTCAGCGCCACCATGGTGGGCGGGCAGGGTATCCAGCGTCATGGGATGTCTCTATGAATGACTGTAATCGCGTGAGCTTATTAAATGTCAGACATTTTAACAACCAGACGAAAGTTGGTTTTAGGGGGGCCTTTTTAAAAGGACTGTTTTTAAAGTACCGTTTTAAAAGGACGAGTCTTGGAAACTGCTTTTAACGCGCCCGTAGTGCGGCAATATCATCCTGAGTGGGTAGCGCGGCGTACGCGCCAGGCCGAGTAACGGCATGAGCCCCGCAGCGGCAGGCAGTCTCCACGGCAGCGCTTAAGAAGGCGTTATCCTCGTGCCAACCTGGGGCAATGCCGTGGCGAGAAAGCTCTGCCAGTAGGCCACCAATAAACGCATCGCCACCTGCTGTGGTGTCCACCGCTTGTACACTGGGCGGCGCAATGTGCTGTGCCATGGCAGCACTTTTAAGCACCACATCGTTAGGGCCGTCAGTAATCAAAATGACGTTGACGCCTGCGGCCAAACGCTGGTTAAGCCAGGTGTCCTGAGACTGCTCGCCGCGCAGGTAATCCAGCTCCTCAAGCGATATCTTGAGCAGCTCGGCAGTATCTAAAAGCTGCATCACCAGGCCAATATCGGCGGCGGCATCTGCCCATAAATTATGTCGCAGATTGGCGTCAACGCTCACCAGACAGCCAGACTGCTTGGCCATGTTTGCCAAGGCGAGGGTGGTTTCGGCAATGTCAGGGTCGGTTAGGCTATTGCTGCACAGATGCACGATGGCTGGCGTTTCAAATACTCCTTGGGGCAAATGGTGAATGCGATAGAGCAGGTCAGCGGCCGGTGGGCGGTAGAAGTCAAAGGTGCGTTCGCCGAGGGCATCTCGGGAGACAAACGCGAGTGCCGTACGGGCCATTTTAGTCCGCATAACGCCATCGGTATTAACACCGTGGCTATTCAGTTCCCGAATCAAAAAATGGCCGAATGTGTCATCGCCGACCATACCTAAAAAGTGACTAGGCACCCCCAGTCGAGCACAAGCGACGGCAACATTCGCGGGCGCACCGCCAGCGTAAGGAGTAAAGGTTTCCTGGCGGTCGTTAGCATCGCCTAAGCGGCTTGAAAGCATATCCACCAGCGCTTCGCCAAACGCAATAACAGAAATCATGGGTTGTCCTTGTTGTTTTTGAGGTTGCTGCCGCCCTGCGCGTTAAAACACTTCTTCGTTATGTAGCGCTTCGGCAGCGCCTAGCAGGCCTGTCCATGGGTGAGTGACGACCCAGATAGGAATATCCGCATTATAGGTGTGCATACGCCCTTTATTGATAAAGGCCGTATGTAGCTCGCTGTTGGGCAGCCAGTCCAGCAGGCGTGGAACAATACCGCCACATAGATAAACGCCCCCGCGAGCGCCCATCGTCAGTGTTGCGTCGCCACACACATCCCCCAGGATTTTTAGAAACCGCAGCAGCGTGCGGCTGGCTATTTCATCACCCTGCTGGGCAGCCTGAGTCACCTCGGCAGCAGTGGTAAATGCTGGCGCTATGCCTTCAAGGGCGCAGTCAGCCGTATACAGGTCAACAATGCCCTGGCCACACAATAGGCGCTCTACGCTGACGCGCGGGTAGTGCTTGTGTAGCTCATCCAGCAGTTCACGCTCTCGAATATCGGTGGGGGCAAACGTAACATGGCCGCCTTCGGTGGGCAGCGGAATCCATGCGTGCAGACCAGGGAAAACGCCCGCCACGCCCAGCCCCGTGCCCGGGCCAATTACCAGGCGCGCTGCATGTGCTTGAGGCGTGCCGGGCTTCACTTCCACCAGGTCGTGATCTGGCACGTGGGGGATGCCCAATGCCTGAGCGGTGAAATCATTAATAACTTTAAACAGCGAAAGGTTCAGCGTCTGCTGAACCTCGCTTTTTAAAAACTGCCAGTGGTTGTTGGTCATTTTGACCTGCTCGGCATGCACCGGGCAGGCAAACGCTAAGCAGGCCTCGGTGGGCGCGTTACTGCCGGTCGCGCCCACTTGGCTCAAATAGTCCTGGGCGGCTTCCACCACCCCCGGGTAGTCGGAGCAGGGTAGGTTGAGAATGTGTTGGGGCGTTTTCTCCCCCGGGGTGACCAACGCAAAGCGGGCGTTGGTTCCCCCGATATCGCCAATGAGAGCAGGTCGGCTCATTGGTCCTCCTGCTCTATTTTTTCCAGCTCTCGGGAAAGAACGTCAGCTTCAAAGCCGCCAAACACGCCTGCGCCTTCTTCGGCTTTAGTGGCCAAGTGGCGGAAGCCACCGAAAAGCTCGCGACCCATGCCAAAGTGGTTCTGCTCAAGATTGGCCTGCGCGCAAGGTCTGGCATCAAACGTGGCGGCATCCATCAGTACGTTAAGTTCGCCGGTTTCGGCATCCAGGCGCACAATGTCACCATCCTGCAGTTTGGATAGAGGACCACGGTCAATGGCTTCAGGCGTGACATGGATAGCGGCAGGCACTTTGCCTGAAGCGCCCGACATGCGGCCATCGGTCACCAGGGCCACTTTAAAGCCACGGTCTTGTAGCACGCCTAAAAACGGCGTGAGCTTGTGCAGTTCGGGCATGCCATTGGCTTTAGGGCCCTGGAAGCGCACCACTACGATGACATCGCGATCCAACTGACCCGATTCAAACGCCGCTTTTACCTGGTTTTGATCATCAAATAGCTGAACAGGCGCCTCAACGATGCGGTGTGCCTGCTTCACTGCGGAAATTTTAATCACGCCGCGGCCCAGATTGCCGTCGAGTACGGTAAGTCCGCCAGTTGGCGAGAAAGGATTGCTGACCGGACGGAGTACCTCTGAATCGAGGCTGGATTCAGGGCCTTCGCGCCAAGTGAGCTTGCCATCTTCAAGGAAAGGCTCTTGCGTGTAGGCGGTCATGTCCGTACCAAAAACGGTAGGAATGTCGCCATGCATAAGACCCGCTTGGAGCAATTCACGAATCAGCAGACTCATACCGCCCGCCGCCTGGAAGTGGTTAACATCCGCCTGGCCGTTGGGATAAATGCGGGTCATGCTGGGCACCACAGCGGAAAGCTCGGTGAAATCATCCCAGTTAATGGTAATGCCCGCCGCGGCTGCCATGGCCACCAGGTGCAGCGTGTGGTTGGTTGAGCCGCCGGAGGCCAGTAGGCCGACAATTGCGTTAACAATCGCTCGCTCATCAATTTGCTTATAGAACGGGCGGTAGTTGCCGCTTTGTTCGGTATTGCGAATGGCCTGTTCCGTGGCGTAGCGGGTGAGCGCTTCACGCAGTGGGGTGCCAGGGTTAACAAACGAGGCACCGGGCAGATGGAGGCCCATCATTTCCATCATTAGCTGGTTGGAATTGGCGGTACCGTAAAACGTGCAGGTGCCGGGGCTATGATAGGACTGGGATTCGGATTCCAACAGCTCGTCTCGGCCAACCTTGCCTTCAGCATAAAGCTGGCGAACGCGGGCTTTTTCGTCATTAGGAAGGCCGGTGGTCATGGGGCCACCAGGCACAAACATGGCCGGTAGATGACCAAAGCGTGCAGCGCCAATAAATAGCCCAGGCACAATTTTATCGCAGATACCCAGGTACAGCGTTGCATCAAACATGTTGTGAGAAAGTGCGACCGCCGTCGCCATGGCGATCACGTCGCGGGAGAACAGCGACAGCTCCATACCGGGCTGCCCCTGGGTCACGCCGTCGCACATGGCGGGTACGCCGCCTGCGAACTGGGCGGTTGAGCCCATGCCCCGCGCGGCTTCTTTAATAACCGCAGGGTAGTCTTCAAAAGGCCGGTGAGCGGAAAGCATATCGTTATAGGACGATACGATGCCCACGTTGGCGCTATTGGTTAACTTGAGTCGGCCCTTATCGACAGGAACATCGCAGCCGGCAAAGCCGTGCGCCAGGTTCCCGCAAGAAAGCTCGCCACGATGGACGCCTTGCTTATGTTGGTCCGCCATATGCGCTTCGTAGAGCGCACGCCGCTGCCGAGAACGTTCACGGATACGTTGAGTAACCTTGGCAACGGTAGGATTTAACGTAGCAGGTGTTGGGCTCGGCATAATGACCTCTGCATGATAGAAACGGCACGGTTTGTGTAGTTATTTTACATATTTTTATACTATTTAAAGTAAATAAATAATAAAACAGGTTATTCATTTGGTTTTATTACTATATCCAAGGTCTTGCGTCTTTTGCTTCCTTGCCTCCATGCAGCGCTAAAGCCGCTCAGAGGCTCATAGACACAAGCCTAGTATAATTCAATTGGCCCGTACCGAACGTCGACTGTCGTAGCGGATGGGGCACTCAATAGTTACTCGTTTTCAACCTCGTCCCGTTTAATGCTGAAGAACAGCGCATAAAGCGTGGGTACCGCGACCAGAGTGAGAAGCGAAGCGAATGCTAGCCCGCCCATAATAGTGACCGCCATGCTGTTGAAGAACGCATCGGTCAGCAGCGGGATCATGCCCAGAATGGTGGTGCCTGCCGCCAAAAGTACCGGGCGCAGGCGGCTAATGCTGGCCTCAAGCAGTGCCTGGAAACGTGCCGTACCCTGACGAATCTGCTCATCAATTTCATCGACCAGCACAATGGCATTTTTCATCAGCATGCCAGAAAGGCTTAACATGCCGAGCAGGGCAGTAAACGAGAAGGCCAAGCCGGTCGCCAGCAGGCCTATAACAACACCGCATACCGACATGGGGACTACCAGCCAGATAATTAACGGTTGTCTGAGTTTTCCGAAAAGCAGAATGGTCGTCAGTACCATGATTAAGAAACTGATAGGCAGCTGCTGCGCCAGTGATGCTTGAGCGTCGCCGGAGTCTTCGCGCTCGCCGCCCCATTCCAGTGTATAGCCGGGCGGTAGCGGAATGGCTTCAATCTCAGCGCGGATCTCCTCGAAGGCCTGGGCCGCCGTGTAACCTGCTCCTGGCTCGGCGCCCACGGTGAGTGTACGCACGCGGTTACGCCGCTGAATCAAGGCCTCTTCACTGCGCGCCTCAAAGGCATCCACCACCTGCGTAATGGGGATGAACTGCTCTTGCGCTTCACTCCATACCTGCCGATCAGGCAGCAGCGCCACGTCATCTCGCTCCGCTTGAGGCGCTCGAGCCACAATAGGCACCAAATGCTCGCCTTCACGATAGGTGCCCGCTTGAATGCCTGACGTGGCAAACTGAAGTGCCTGAGTAATATCATCGCGTGTGACGCCAGCAATACGCGCGCGCTCCTCATTAATCACTGGTGCGACGATCAGCTCCTGTTGGCGCCAATCGGTGCGCTCGTCAATGAGAAAGGGGTTGGCCGCCATACGTGCTTCGGCTTCAGCGGCTAACCCACGCAGCACGCTGGCGGAGGCGCCCTGAAAGCGTGCCTCTATATCAGCGCCGTCGCCGGGCCCAAACTGCAGGCGCTGGGTACGTATTTGGGCATTAGGGAAGTGTTCATTTAAAGCGCGGTAAAACTGTCGGTCCAGCGCGGGGATAGCGTCGAGCTCTGCCGTACGCACGATGAATTGTGCGTAAGCGGTATTGGGCTGCTCGGGTGAGTAGGTCAGCATAAAGCGTGTTGCCCCACTGCCCACAAAACTTGCCACCGATACCACATCGTCCTGTTCGAGAAGGTAAGCTTCTATCTCTTCGACATCGCGTAGCGTGGCGCGAATGTCGGTGCCTTGAGGCAGCTCGTAGTTGATAAAGAATATAGGTGTATTTGAATCAGGGAAGAAGGATTGGGGCACTAGCGTAAAAGCCCACATGCAGGCTCCAGTAATCACCACCAGCGCCGCGACGGTAATAATGCGCAGCTTAAGCGCCATCAAGAGCACCTTGCGGTAGCTGCGATACATCAGGCCGCCGTATAAATCCTCTTCGTCATCCTGATTATTCTCTTCTTCATCCTCTTCACCTTTCTTGCGCAGCAGGTAGAAGCCGAACAGCGGGGTAACGATGAGGGCCAGCAGCCAGCTCAACATTAACGACACCAGAATGACGATAAACAGCGAGAACATGAACTCACCGGTTACATCATCGGAAAGGCCAATGCCTGCAAACGCCATAATGCCGATAATAGTGGCACCTAATAGCGGTATCTGAGTGCGTTGTGCGGATGCGCTGGCCGCCTTCTTGGCCTTCATACCGCGCTTTATATTGGTGACCATGCCTTCTGCCACCACGATGGAGTTATCCACCAGCATGCCCATGGCGATAATCAGCGCGCCGAGTGAAATGCGCTCCATCTCGATATTGAAAATGGCCATAAACATCAGCGTGCCGAGTACGGTCAGCAGCAACGTGCTGCCGACGACCACGCCAATCCGCCAGCCCATGACCAGGCACAGTACGCCGATAACGATACTCACCGACATCAGCAAATTAATCAGAAAGTCATTGATGGCGTCGTTAACGACATCGTGCTGTTCATAAAGCGGGTGAAGTTCAACACCGAGCGGAATACGGCTTTGCAGCTGCTCCATACGCGCTTCAACAGCGTCACCGACCTCAATGATATTCTCGGTTTCGATGCCCGAGATACCCAGCGTAAACGCGGTTTGACCGTTATAACGGATGACCTGGTCGGGGATTTCAGTGGGCTGTCGATAAATCGTTGCGATATCGGCCAGCGCTACCTGGTCGGTTGTGCCTGGCGCACCAATGCGGATCGATTCCAGTAGCGCGGTACTGTCGATGTTCGAGCGCGCGACAAGGCGTACCTGTCGATCACCCACCCGCAGTACTCCGGCGTCTTCGACGGCGTTTTCGGTTTGAATGGTATTGATTACCTGCTCGATGGGAATGCCGAGCGTGGTTAGCCGCTCATTGGAAATATCGAGATAAATCGTCTCTTCGCGTTCGCCTGCGCTAGTGACGCGGGCAACACCCGGTACCGCCAGTAGTTCGCGCTGAAGAAAAGTTGAAATATCGCGAATCTCACGGGTAGAAAAACCGTCGGCGGTGACGGCATAAAACAGCCCATATACTTCACCGAAGTCGTCGTTGACCTGAGAAGGTTGGGCGCCTTGCGGCAGGTCGGCTTGGGTATCATTAACCTTGCGGCGCAACTCATCCCAGATTTGTGGCAGTTCGTCACTACCATAAGTAGAGCGTACTTCTACCTGGATTTCTGAGCGGTTGGGCACCGATTTGGAATCAAGCACGTCTATTTGCGGCATTTCCTGAATGGCGCGTTCCAAGCGCTCGGTAACCTCTTCCTCAACCTCTTCAGCAGTGGCGCCAGGGTAGGGAGTGTTGATGATCGCGTAGGGAATGGTGAACGATGGATCCTCCAACTTGCCCACCGCATTAAACCCCCAAATACCCCCAAACAGACAAAGTACAACAATCAGCCAGGTGTTGATGGGCCGCTCGATTGAAAGCTTCGCAATATTCATGACCACGCCCCTTATAGCGATGCTTCAAGCGGTTTGACCTGCATGCCATCACGTAGCAAATGAACACCCGCTGCAACGATAGACGCACCGTCTTCAAGGCCCGCTGTAATAATCACCTGGTCACCGACGATGTCGCCGGGGGTAACGCGTTGCGGCGATACCGTGCCTTCATCGCCGTCGTAAATCCACACCTGAAATTCGCCTTGTTCATCGTTGTCCAAGGCGCTGCTGGGCACCATGATCAGCGGTGTCTCAAGGGTGTTTTTAAACGCGATAAAAACGCTGGCGGTCGTGCCGGGGAGGGCGATCAACGGGACGTCCGGGGTTGGGGCATACTCTACTTCATAGGTCTGGGCGATTTCGTCAGGTTCGGTGGCATGTTCCCGATACTCAAGCGAGAAGCGCTGCCCCGGTAGGGTGGCAATCTCGGCCTCGACCTTAAAGTGATGGTCTCTTTCAAGGTGCTGCATTAACGCTTGGGGCACGTTAAAGCGTACCCGCAGCTCGGAGATATCCTGAATGCGCACCACCTCTGTATTGGGTGGGACCGTTGTATGATTCTCGACTAAACGCCGGGATACGAGCGCATCGAACGGCGCATTAAGGGTGGTGTAGGCAAGTTCCTGACGCGCGCTCTCAAGCTGGGTTTCGGCAAGCTCGGCCTCCGTTTGGGCGCTATCCAATGCGGATTGGGAAACGGCGTCATGGGCCCGCAGGTTGCGCTGTCTTACCAGGTGGCGGCGAGCTTGCTCGTACTCGGCTTCGGCGCTGCGAACCTGTAAGGCATAGTCGGTCTGGTCGAGCCGGGCGATTAACTCGCCGCGTGGAATCGTTGCACCTTGAACGGCGGGAAGCGCCTCAATGCGCCCGCCTACCTGAAAGGCCAGGTTCACCGTGCTCAGTGCATCCACGCGGCCTACAAATCGGCGGCTTGGGTAGACCTCTTGCTGGCTTGTTTCATAGAGCTTCACAACTTGGGTCGGGTTAGGTTGCGTTTCATCATCGTTGCCACAACCCACGGTTAATAAGGGGGTGAGCACCAACAAAATCCATAAAAAGCCCGGCCTCATTAGCTGCCTCCATGCAAGCGGTCAAATCCATTTTTAACTAACGTATTATTATCACTAGGGTATCTTTATAACCAGGGTGTCGTTATGCAAGCTAGCAACTATAGTCGTTAGAACCATCGTCGTTAGAGCCATAGCTGTTAGAACTATAGTAGTTAGCAGGGAGTGCGACGAACGGTTGTTTAATTTTATCCTGAGATAATTATTTGAGTGGATGAATAGCTCAACGGTGGCAAACACTGTAGAAGAATGCAAAGGAGTGCAGATGTACAAGGGGAACGTCAAACGCCGTTGGTTAGGGGTGGCGCTTGTCGCTTTATTAAGTGGCTGTACGGTAGGGCCTGATTATCAGCGTCCTGAAATAGCGCTACCGGATACCTGGCCTGAGCGTATTACGCTCAGCCAGGCAGAGCGCAGCGAATGGCGCGATTGGTGGAAGCAGTTCAATGATCCCGCCTTAAATACGCTGGTTGCCCGTGCCACGCAGGATAATCTCGAATTGGCCGTTCAACTGGGCCGTATTCAAGAGGCCCGAGCACAGTTGGGGTTGGCCGATGCCGAGCTATTCCCAAGCGTTGGTTACCAAGCTGAAGCTAACCGCGAACGCATGCCTGGGGCTTCCATACCCATCGATATTGAGCCGGTGCAAGACTTGCTCACCTCGACCAGCAATCAATACTCTCTCGCGGGTAGCCTTGAGTATGAATTTGACCTTTGGGGACGGTTGGCGCGCCAACGCGAGGCCGCCATCGCCATGTTTGAAGAGAGTCAGTTTGCCCACGATGCCGCTGAAATTGGCGTCATTGCGGATGTTGTCACTACCTATTTCGATCTTAAAAGCGCTCAGTACCAGCAGGCGATACTTGAAGAGACGCAGGCCGCTTACGAAGAGACGTACCGGCTGCAACAACTGCGGTTCGAGTTGGGTGAAAGCAGTGAACTTGAGGTGCGCCAGGCTGAAGCTGAGTGGCAGGGCGCGCGTACTGAACTCCCGCAGGTTACTCAGCGGGTAGAGACGCTGAGAGGCGCCTTGGCCGTGCTGGCGGGGATGTCACCGCGTGAACTAATGGGCGAGCTTGATTTTGGCGATACGCATCTACGCGAAATTGCTGAGCCTGCGCGTATTCCGCATTTACTCCCTTCAGAACTGCTTCAGCGGCGGCCAGACCTGCGGGCAGCGGAGGCTGAGCTGATCGCCGCTAACGCCCAGGTTGGTGTGGCCGAAGCCGGCCGTTTGCCATCGCTGAACCTCAATGCTTCCCTGGCAAGCGTGGCGGCCAATACCAGCGACCTGTTTACCGATAATGCACACTCTTGGGGGCTTGGTGCATCAATTGTTGGGCCGCTTCTGGATTTCGGGCGCAGCCGAGCCAATGTGGAAAGCGCGGAAGCGCTGGTCGAACAAGCCGATGCGCAGTATCGACTAACCGTGTTGACCGCCTTCAACGAAGTACGCGATGCGCTGTATAACTACGATATCAGCCAGCAGCGCGTCGAGGCAGTCAATGACCAGCTTGAGGCGGTAGAGCGGGCGCAGGAGCTTGCGGTGCTGATGCATGAGCAAGGGCAAGTCAGCATGCTGGAAAGGCTCGACGCTGATCGCTCGCTGCTTTCAGCCGAGCTTGACCGTGCGGATGTGCAGCGCGAACGGTTGGCGGCGGCAGCGACGTTATTTAAAGCCCTGGGCGGCGGGTGGCAGGCCAATCCTCCGGCAACACTGCAATAGCACCAGCGTAACGGCTAAAAAGCCAGGTGCGCGGCGATGAAAGAGCAACGTTAAAGCCCCAACGTTTGTTACTATTTGAGGCTTAACTGTCTGTTTTCTTTTACGCTACCGGAGCTCGCTATGCATTCCCTTATTGCCCAGATACAACCTGTTGATTACGCTGCTGGTGATAGGGCAAGGGCGTATCTGGACACGCTGACCAAGCCGCCTGGAAGCCTTGGGATGCTAGAGCAGTTGGCGATTCAGCTTAGCGAAATTAGCGGTGAACGTGCGCCTACTCTTACGCCGCCTGGGGTCGTGGTGTTTGCCGCGGACCATGGCGTTGCCGCCGAAGGCGTTTCTGCCTTTCCCCAAGCGGTTACGGCACAGATGGTCGCCAACTTCGCCAGCGGAGGTGCGGCAATCAACGTGTTTGCCCGGCAGGTGAACGCCAGGCTGGAAATCGTCGATGTGGGTGTCGTAGGCGATATTGATATGCCGGGCGTGGTCGTCAATAAGATACGTCGCGCCTCGGGAAATATTGCTATTGAAAATGCCATGCTCCCCGAGCAAGCCCAGGCGGCAATTGAAGCAGGCATTAATGCCGTGACGCGCGCTCACCAGGCGGGTTGCCGTAGTGTGATAGTAGGCGAGATGGGCATTGCCAACACCACCGCGAGTAGCGCCATGCTAGCGGCCTTGACCGGTACGCCGGTGGCTCAGGTGGTGGGCGCAGGCACAGGGCTTAATAGCCATCAGCAAACCCATAAGGTGAATGTTATTGAACGGGCGCTTGCGGCGCGGCATTTTGAGGCGAATCAACCGTTAAGCGTGCTGGCCGCCTTGGGTGGGCTTGAAATAGCCGCGATGACCGGCGCCTATTTGGCTGCAGCCGCTTATCGCCTGCCCGTCATTGTCGATGGTTTTATTGCTAGCGTGGCCGCACTGACTGCCTGCCGAATTTGCCCCGCTGTAAGCGGCTATCTTGTATTCGGTCATCGCTCTGAAGAGCCAGGCCACGGGGTAGCGCTGGAAGCGCTTGAGGCAACACCGTTACTCGCGCTGGGCATGCGCTTGGGGGAAGGCAGCGGTGCCGCGCTGGCTTTCCCTTTGCTCCAGGCGGCTACCGCCATGATGGCTGAAATGGCGACGTTTACCTCCGCCGGTATCGCGGACAAAACAGCGTGACCCTGCTACTGCTTATTACACTCGCTATCGGATTGGATTTACTACTAGGCGACCCTCGCTCGTTGCCGCACCCGGTCGTTTTCATTGGCCGCATGATCAGCTTTTTAGAAAAGTGCTGGAATCGAGGCACTGATTCACAGCGAAAGCGCCGAGGATTTCTACTCACCGCAACCGTCGTCATTGCCGTATGGGGTGTTAGCTGGTCAGTGCTTGCGCTGTTAACGGCGATTAACGTTTGGCTTGGGTTAGTTGCAGAGCTCTGGCTGCTGGCTACAACGCTTGCCATTAAAGGGTTGGCGGATGCAGGCCGAGCCGTCGCGGTACCGCTGGCTAACGGCGATTTGCCGGGCGCACGCCAAGCGCTTTCCATGATTGTAGGGCGCGATACGGCAGCGCTCGATGAGGCTGAAATCACTCGGGCGACGGTGGAAACCGTGGCTGAAAATACCGTGGATGGTATTACCGCACCGCTGTTTTTTGCCGTGATAGGTGGGGCGCCGTTAGCTCTGGCGTATAAGGCGATTAATACGCTGGACTCCATGGTCGGGTACCGTAACGAGCGCTTTGAGAATTTTGGCTTTGCCTCGGCCAAACTGGACGATATAGCCAACTGGTTGCCTGCCCGAATCACCGCGTGTTGCCTTTGGTTAGGCGGCATTTTATTGGCCTTGGTGGCCAATAAGCCGCTACGCTGGCGAGGCGCGCTACGTGCCACTTTCCAAGAGGCCCCGCGTCACCCAAGCCCCAATGCCGGTTGGCCAGAGGCCATGGTTGCCAGGCTATTGGGTGTGCAGCTGGGTGGGCTTAATACCTATCAAGGGGCTGTTTCTCGGCGCGCAACGCTTGGCGAGCCACTGGCGC
Organism: Halomonas citrativorans; assembly: GCF_014898005.1. Taxonomy (NCBI): domain Bacteria; kingdom Pseudomonadati; phylum Pseudomonadota; class Gammaproteobacteria; order Oceanospirillales; family Halomonadaceae; genus Halomonas; species Halomonas citrativorans. Next base: position 42,782 of record NZ_JABUYX010000020.1, on the reverse strand, counting down.
CACTAAACGTGACGCACATTGGGGCGACCATTCAACTAATGCATGTAGGGTGGCTGCTGTTTATGGGGCTGATGGGGTTGCTATGGGTGGGGGTAAGGTGAGCTATAAAGCAGAGCAGTGCGCCTCTCACTGGCCAAGCCATGGTGGCCAGCCAGCCGCACTTTTAAAGCGCTTTGGGCTACCCGATGCGCATCCGATAGAAGACTTTAGCGCCAACCTTAATCCGCTTGGCCCGCCTGAGTGGGTGGCAAACGCGCTCACTACGTCGATTGCGTCGCTTGCCCATTACCCGGCACCTGATTATCGCGTGGCTCGGGAAGCGATAGCCGCCTACCACGGCGTTACGCCCGAGCAGGTACTGCTGACCAACGGGGGCGCCGAGGCGATTTTTTTAGCGGCAGCCCGGTATGCGGGCAAGCGCGCCGCCATCGTGACGCCTGGCTTTGGAGAGTATGCGCGCGCCTGCCGCGCACATCGTTTGCCAATTACTTATGTTGCGTTATCCGCTCCAACGTTTGAGCTTGATCTCGACGCGTTAATGGCATCACTAAAAGGCATCAGCGTACTGTTTTTATGCCGCCCCAATAACCCTACCGCTACGTTGATTCCACTGAGTATCATGCAGGCGTTATTGGCCCGCACGGCAGCGATAGGTTGCGATGTGGTGGTTGATGAAGCGTTTGTCGATATGACCGTGCAGGTGGGGGAAAGAGCGTCGTTAACGCCCCTGTTGACCGAGTATCCGCATCTACTACTGCTACGCTCGATGACCAAGTTTTATACGTTGCCGGGGTTACGCGTAGGCTACGTGCTGGCGTCTTCGGTGGCCATCCAAACGCTGGCGGTGCATCAACCTCCCTGGAGCGTAAATCAGATGGCGGCTGCGTTGGTGGCGCCGCTTCTTCGGGATGCGGTGTTTGCTGAGCAAACTCGCAGCTGGCTAAGCCAGCAGCATCCGCTGATGGAGGCATCTCTGCCTACAAAAGGGCTTGATGTCGTCACCAGCACGACGAATTTTTTTCTGGTAAGGCCTAATAACACTTTGCGTGAAAGGGGGCTTACCAGTAACGTACTTTTTGAGCATCTGTTGCGAAACGGCATACTGGTTCGTCATACGCATAACTTTGCAGGTCTGGACGGCGATTGGGTGCGCATTGCCCTGCGTGGCGCAACAGCGAACCAACGATTACTAAAGGTACTGAATGATTGTCTTTGTTAGTGGCGGCGCTCGCTCGGGGAAAAGCGCAGTGGCCGAGCAACTGGTAATAAAAGCCGCCAAGGGGAGCAGTTGCTACTACATTGCTACTGCGGAGGTTTATGACGCAGAGATGGCGGCGCGAGTGGCACGCCATCAAAGTACACGGGATACGCGTTGGATCACGATAGAGGCGCCCATTGCCATTGACCAGGCGATCGCACAAGTGCCCGATGGCGCCGCTGTATTGTTGGACTGCCTGACACTCTGGGCCAGTCAGGTGCGTTACGCGGGTGGTTTAACTGACTCCCAAGGCAAGGCGCTGTTAGCTAAGAGCGTACAAGATGCGCGCTCGCGAGGCATTCACCTGGTGCTGGTTTCCAACGACCTCAATGAGGATCTGCCTTCACCTGATAAAGAGCTCTGGAGTTTCCTGACGTTTTTACAGGCACTGCATTGCTGGCTGGCGGCTGAGGCAAACTCGGTGCTTGAAGTGGTGGCTGGGCATGCCATTGAGTGGAAACCCAAGAGTGAGCCTTCATGAAAAATGCTTTTTATGGTGGTGCGCTTGCCCTGCAGTTTTTAACCCGCTTACCGGTACCGATTGCTTGCCCTTGGACACCTAAAACCCGCCGCTGGGCTATCCGTGTCTATCCCCTGGTGGGGCTATTGTTGGGTAGTTTGTTAGCGCTGCTGGCGCTGTTGCTTCAAAACGCGCCCACGCCAATTGCCGCACTTGCGCTGCTCAGCCTATGGGTGGGCTTGAGCGGTGGCTTGCACCTGGATGGGGTAATGGATTTAGCCGATGCACTGGGCAGCAATCAGCCGCTGGCGCGCCGCTGGGAAATCATGAAAGACCCCCAAATTGGCAGTTTCGGCATCCTGGCGCTGCTTTTTTTGCTTGCCTGGAAAGGCGTCCTGCTTTGGGCATTGCTGCAATACGGTGCTCCGCTCTGGTGGTTGGTGGTACTCCCCGCGCTGGGGCGGTGGGGCGGTGCAATGCTACTGGTATTCACGCCATGTGCTCAACAAACAGGGCTGGCCTGGGCCTGGAAACAGTCGCTTGGCCTGCGTGATGTACTGCTGGCGCTGGTACCTTTGCTGCTGCTCGCGCTTTTTTGGTCGGGCATTATGGCAATGTGTCTTGCGACGGGCTTATTTGTAGTCGCCAGCCGATGGGCGCTGATGACACTGTTCCAGGGTATTAATGGTGATATGGTGGGTGCGACGATAGAAGGGGGTGAGTTGTGGCTGATGGGGTTAATGTTGAGCTGGTGGTGGTACGCCATGGCATCACCGCCTGGAATGTAGAGCGCCGCTATCAGGGGCAGCGCGATATTCCGTTGTTATTTCCTGATGCTGAAGAGGGGCTTTTAGCACTTCGCGAAGCGCTAGCAAGCGAGCGTTTTGACGCGATCTATTCAAGTGACCTTCACCGCTGCCAACAAACGCTTGAATGGATTCAAGCGGCCAAGCCGGGGGTGCCGCTACGTTTGGAGTCTCGCCTACAAGAACTCAATTTTGGCGATTATGAAGGCAAGGTTTACGATGAACTTAAGGACTTGCCGCATTATCGAGCCTGGGTGGATAGTGTCGGCGAGCTACAAATTCCCGGTGGCGAGTCCGCGGCTCAGTTACGTGAGCGCTTGGCGCTTTGGCTTGCCGATGTAGCGAAAGATGCCTTGGCGCATGGGTATCACAAGATTCTGGTCGTGACGCATGGCGGCGTTATCCGCGAGCTTCGTCGCCGCTTTGAAACGATTGAGTTTTGGGATGGCGCGGTGACTCAGGCCCAGGGAAGACGCTGGCAATTGACGTATCACCCCGGCGATTGTGGAAAAGGAGAGTGGCTATGCAACTGTTCATCGGCGGTGCCTGTGCCGGTAAGCGAAGCCTTGTAAAAACACGTTTTCCAAGTGCTGTCTGGTGGCGGTTAGCGCCTGGGCAGCGCTTACGTGAGTGCGCCGGGGTAATGTTGCCCAGCACACCATTAATACTGCATGGCGTACTGGAGTGGCTCTCAGCCTCCATGGACTCAGATGCAGGAAGCGATGGCTGGCGGTCACAATGGTGCGATGATTTAAACGAGCTTCTGCAATCTGCCAAGGCGCAGCAAACAGCGCTGGTTATTATCGCCAGCGATATCGGCCGAGGCATAGTGCCCATCGAGCGCCACCAACGCCGCCTGCGTGATTTAAACGGCTGGTTTAGCCAAGACGTAGCGGAACGTGCCGAGCACGTTTGGTATGTGCGCCATGGGTTGGTGCAGGGATTACCTAATTAAGTAGCAGCACGTTTTTCTTTAGTACGTCAGTTTTATCCTGCTTTTGTAAGAGATCTCTTACTTTTTTGTAGGATATTGTCGCTTTGCGCGCTTAAAGGGTTGTTCTTCAGTGAGTTACCGCTACTCTGGACGTTTGTCTTTTTGTTACGTTCCAGGGAGTGGCACGATGGCTAACGGTAAGGGCCTACAATTCACCCTAACGCTGCCCGGCGTTGATGATATCGCGGTGATCGATTTTACCCACCGCGAAGCGCTCTCCCAGCCTTTTGAATTGGTGCTCAACCTGGCCAGCCGCGATGGCCGGCTGGACGCCGCCGAGCTGCTGGACCGCGAAGCCACCCTGACCGTTTGGCAGGATGGTGAAGCGTTGCGTCATGTGCACGGTATCGTTAGCGAGTTTGGTCGCGGCGACCGCGGCCATCGACGCACTTTTTACTCCCTGGTGCTGCGCCCGGCGCTCTGGCGGCTTTCGTTGCGCCACAACTCGCGTATCTTCCAGAAAGTCGACCCGCTGACCATCATCAATACCCTGTGCGACGAACGTGGCATTACCGACGTGGCCTTCGCCGTCACCCGCGAGCTGCCCGAGCGCGAATACTGCGTGCAGTACCGCGAGACTGACCTGGCATTTATCGAGCGCCTGGCTGCCGAAGAAGGGCTGTTCTACTTCCATGAATTTGAAGAGAGCGCCCACCGGCTGGTATTCGCCGATGACCCTCAAGTGCTGGCGAATGTAGGCGAGCGCACTTACCACAGCCGCGCCGGCGGCACCGCGCCCACGCGCCATGTGCGCAAGCTCAGCCACACCGCCCGCGTAGCGGCGGCCACTGCCACCCTGAAAGACTACAGCTTCAAGAATCCGGCCTACGCCCAACTGCACGAACACCTGGGCCGCGACGTGGAAGCCCACGGCCAGCAGACCGACTACGAGCACTTCGATTACCCCGGCCGCTACAAGCAGGACGCTTCGGGCCAGCCGTTTACCCGCATCCGCCTGGAAGAGCTTCGCCGCGACGCGATCACTGCGAATGCCGAAAGCGACCTGCCCGAACTTGCCCCCGGCGTGCGCTTTAGCCTGACTGACCACGACACGCAAAGCCTTAACCGCGATTGGCAGGTAGTGGCCGTACACCACACGGGCGAGCAGCCCCAGGCGCTGGAAGAGGATGGCATCAGCAGTAGCGAATCGGGCGGCATGACGCGTTACGTCAACCAGGTCACCCTCATGCCCGGCGACGCCCCCTGGCGTGCTACGCCCAACCCCAAACCGCGCGTGGATGGGCCCCAGGTGGCGTTCGTGGTCGGCCCGGAAGGCGAGGAAATTTACTGCGACGAGCACGGCCGCGTAAAAATACAGTTCCCTTGGGACCGCTACGCCGAGCCCAATGAAACCGCCAGTTGCTGGGTGCGTGTGGCTCAGGGCTGGGCAGGCGGCGGCTACGGCAGTATTGCGATTCCGCGCATCGGGCATGAGGTTATCGTTTCCTTCCTCGAAGGCGACCCGGACCAGCCGCTGGTCACCGGGCGTACCTATCACGCCGTCAACATCCCGCCCTACCCGCTACCCGAGCACAAGACCCGCACCGTGATCCGCACCCAGAGCCATAAAGCCGAGGGCTTCAACGAACTGCGCTTTGAAGATGAAGCGAGCGAAGAGCAGATCTGGCTCCACGCCCAGAAAGACCTGGAGCTTCTGACGCTCAACGACCGCACCGAAGAGATCCGCCGCGACAGCCACCTGAAGCTGCACCGCAATCGTTTAAGCGAGATTCACAACGACGATCACCTGACAGTACATAACGACCGCTTTACCCACATCAAGGGCGATGACCACCTTCAGGTGGATCAGACCCGCCACGAGTTCTACGGCGATTCGCAGCTGTTGGAAGCCGGCCGCGAGGTACACTACAAGGCAGGTTCTCAGGTCGTGATTGAGGCCGGCGCGGAGATCACCCTCAAGGCCGGCGGCAGTTTTGTAAAACTCGACCCGAGCGGTGTGACCATTGTGGGTTCGCAGGTGAAAATCAACTCCGGCGGCAGCCCGGGCCGTGGCCAGGGGCAGGCGATCATGCTGCCCCGCCTACCGGGCGAAGCGGAGCCGGAAGAGAGCGAAGACGTTACCCTCGAGCCGCACCAGATGCCCCTGCTGAGCAGCGACATTGCCGCGGCCACGCCCCTGGCGCTGGAGGACATCGACATCACCGATGGCCTGGCCGACGACTGTAGCGCCTGCGAACCCGCCGTCGGCAGCCCGGTGAACCCGCTGCTGGGCGCCAAGCTGCTCCCCGCCGAGACCGATTTTGCGCTACCCGCACCGCGCCCTTTTGTGTTCAGCCGTGGGTACCTTTCCAGCAACGCGCGGATCGGCGTACTCGGCCAGGGCTGGTCGCTGCCCGGCGAAAGTCTGGCCATTACCTTAAAAGATGACGCATATATCGTGCATGACGCTCAGGGGCGAGCCATCACCTTTGGATCACTCGCACCGGGGCAGGCGCGCTTCTCGCCTACCGAACAGCTGTGGATACGCCGCGGGGGCGAATCCGTGTCTCAAGACCAAGCAGCAGATAACGATCCCCGCTGGCAGGCGCTGGACGAGACGCTGCGCGACGACCCCGAACGCATCGTGCTCAGCGATACCAGCGGTCTTTACTACGTGTTTGCCCGCCCCGAGGAGGCCAGCACACGCTGGCCGCTAATCGAAGAGCGCGACCGCAACGGCTATACCACGGCGTACCAGTGGGACAATGGCGTGTTGGTACGCGCCATCGACAGCGCCGGGCGTCATTATCAGTTCGTCTACGATGCCCTGCTGCCCAAGCAAGTTGATGATGCCGGTCAGCGCCTGACCGGCGTCACACTGGTGCAGGACCACGACGGCAGCGTGCAGGATGACTGGCTGGTGCGCTACTCGTTCAGCGCAGCCGGTGACCTGCTCGCTGTGCGTCACCGCCATGGCGAAGTGGTGCGCGAGTTCGAGTGGCAGGATCACATGCTGACCGCCCACCGTGTGCCCGGCGGTATGGAAGCCCACTACACCTGGGACCGCCATGCCCCGGATGGCCGCGTGGTCGGCCAGCAGGAAGCGGGCGGCCTCGCCCGACGCTACACCTATCACGTCGATCACACCCAGGTCACCGACAGCCTGGGCCGTGAAGAGCTGTATCACTTCGTGGGCAGCGGCCCCGGCCAGCGCTGGACTGCCCACACCCGCGCTGACGGCTCGCGCATCGAATTCCGCTACGACCGCGCTGGGCGTAAAGTGGCCACCCTCGACCCGCTGGGCCGCGAGACGCAGATCGAGCGTGACGAGAACGGCCAGGTGATCGGTCAGATCACGCCGGATGGTCAGCGCTGGACCCTTAAGCGCGACGCCATGGGCGATACGACCAGTGTGGAAGGCCCCGAGCACCAGCGCTGGCAAATTACACGCAACGAGCGCGGCCAGCCGCTGGAGGTTACCGGGCCGGAAGGCACCACTGCCTTTGCCTATGATAATGAGCAGCTACCTGACCGCCCCACCACGGTCACCGATGCGGTGGGCGCGACCCACCAGCGTGAATGGAACGCCTTGGGCCAGGTCACCGCCGAGATCGACTGCTCCCAGCAGCGCACCGCGTACGATTACGACCGCCACGGTTTTCTCGCCAGTGTCACTAACGCCCTGGGAGAAACCACCCGCACTCAGCACGACGAGTTAGGGCGCCGTATTGCCACTCAACAGCCCGATGGCACCCACTGGCACCATCACTATGACCCGCAGGGCCGCCTGGTCGAGCTGGAAGGCCCGCAAGGCTTCCGCCAGCAGTTCTTCTTTGACGATCACGGCCGCCCGGTGCAGCGCATCGAGGCCGACGGCAGCCACCAGGCCACCGCCTATGATGAAGTCGGCCGTCTGAACGAACTCACCCTGGGCAACGGTGCAGTCTATCGCTTTGCCTATGACGACATGGACCGCCTGGCCAGCGAGACCGGTCCGGATGGTCGTGAACAGCAGTACCGCTATGACGACGCGGGCCAGTTGGTCGAGCGCACCGAAACCCACCGCACAGGTCCGGACGGCCAGCCGCTGGCTACGCGCTATGAGTACGACGCCGCCGGACGACTTGTAGCGCGCCATCTACCGGCCACCGAACACGCCCAGGCCAGCAGCGAACACTACCGCTGGAGCGCCAACGGTCAACTGGCCAGCGTGACTAACAGCCACGGCGAAGTCACATTCAGCTACGACCACGCCCAGCGACTAACCGGCGAACAGCAGCGGCATGCCGGTATGGAGGGAAACAGCGGCTGGCAGTGGCAGCAGCACCACACCCTCACCGCCAACGGTGCCCCGCAGCAGAGTCAGTTTGGCGACTTGCCCGCCCTGAACTGGCACACCTACGGCAGCGGCCACCTGCACGGCTTGAGCGCGCCGGACCTGAATCTTGACATCGACCTGGAACCCGACGTCCTGCACCGGGAAACCCAGCGCCGCTTGAGCCTCGGCAGTGGCGACCAGACGCAACCGCTGATCCTGGAGCGCGACTACACCAACCTCGGCCAACTGGATCACCTCACCCTGCGCGGGGCTCAGGCAAACGGCGGCCAGCAGTACCAGTACGACGCCCTGGGCCGGATGAGCTTCCGCGCTCTGCAAGGTGAACACTCCAAAGTGATTGCGTACAGCTATGATGCCGCCGGGCGCCTCACCGGCAGCCAGCATGGCGACCAGGCCCACCGCTACACAGTAGACGCCGCGGGTAACCGCCTGGATGGCCAGCAGGCGCTCTCTGACAACCGCCTAAGCCAGCTCAACGGCACTCGCTATCGTTACGACGGTGCGGGTAATATGATCGAGCGGCAACAACCGGACGGCGAGCGTCTGACGCTCGGCTACGACGGCGCCAACCGTCTGGTACAGCTCACCCACACCAGCGCCTACGGCCATACCACGGAGGCCGCCTACCGCTACGACGCCCTGGGCCGCCGGATCAGCAAAACCGTACGCCACACCAACGGCACTACTGCCACCATCCACTACGGCTGGGACGGTGATCGCATCGTGCGCGAAGAGTCCGAAAATCAACGCTCAACCATTGTCTACGAGCCGGGCAGTTTTGTGCCCATGCTGCGTATTGATGAGACTCAGCCAGGCCAAATGTTGAGTGCTTTCGTCACCGATGCACTGGGTACGCCCATGCAACTGGTCGCCGTCAACGGCGAAACGAAATGGCAGGCGCAGCCTGATGACTGGGCGGCGGTGAAGAACGTTCGCGGCAGTGCGAGTCAGCCGATTCGCTTTCAGGGGCAGTGGCACGATGAAGAAAGCGGGCTCTATTATAACCGCCACCGATATTACGATCCGCAGCAAGGCAGGTACATCAGCCAGGATCCGATTGGGTTGTTGGGTGGGATTAATTTGTATGGATATGTGGCGAATCCAATAGGGATGGTGGATCCGCTAGGGTTAAATGCTTGGGAAGCCATCAAGTTTCATTCTAAAATGATACCTCGCTTCATCCGTGACGAGGGCATGGATGTGTTGACACGTACCGCTACCGTTGTTGGTGGCGGTGGTCAAGTCTTATTGGGAGGGGCTCTCTGTAAGACAGTAGTAGGTTGTGTAGCGGGTGCGCCTATTGCAGGTCTTGGCGTTAGTAATATTCAAGAAGGTTTCTCTGAAAATGGGAGAGGTTTTGCACGCGAAGCAGCCGTCAAGCAGTTGGGCGAACAATGGGGAAATCTAGCCATAGATGGGGCGAATTTAGGTACTTCTGTTGGCGGGCTTCTAAGGCCGATACAGAAACCTGGGACTTTTCAGCTATTTCGAAGATTACCTGAAGACTTCATTCCAGCTTATCAAAGCGCAACAACAACGGGTCTAACTATTGAAGCTGGCTCTGCGGGCATGGGCACTTTTAGTGGAATTAATAATTATATGGAAAGTAACAAGGAGTGCCAGAGATGATAGACGTTATATTGTCAATTATATCTTTCATGGTTTTTTTGATAGCTAAATTGCTAAAAGAAAATGCAAGGAGACTAGGTAAAAATATAACTTTGCTATCCTACTCAGCGATGTTTTTTTTCATATTTCTAATTGGAGGAGCGGTAGATGGCGAGCTGTTATTTGAAAAAACAACTTATTCAGTAATTTTGATTTATATAATGGTAATTATTTGTGCAGTATATGTCTGGAAGACTGTCAGCAATCTTCAGGATTCATAGGTAAGCTATGATAGCTTCAAAACTTGGATTCAATAAACAGTTGCAGCCCTGGCCCGGATGAGCTGCGCGCTCCACAAGGCGATCACTTCCAAGTGATTGCGATGCCGCCGGTAACCGCCTGGACGGCCAGCAGGCGCTCTCCGACAACTGCCTCGGCCAACTCAACGGCACCTGCTACCGTTCGATGGCGCCAACCGCTTGGTACAGCTCACCCACACCAGCGCCTATGGCCATACCACGGAGGCCACCTACCGCTACGACGGCCTGGGCCGCCGGATCAACAAGACCGTGCGCTAGGTGGACGGCACCACCGCCACCCACTACGGCTGGGATGGCGACCGCATCGTGCGCGAAGAAAGCGAGAGCCAGCGCTCGACCATCGTGTACGAGCCGGGCAGCTTTGTGCCCATGCTGCGTATTGATGATAGCCAACAAGGCCAAGTGCTTAGTGCTTTCGTCACGGATGCGTTGGGTACGCCCATGCGACTGGTTGCGCCTAATGGCGAAACGCAATGACAGGCGCAGCCTGATGATTGGGCGGCGGTTAAACATCAGCGTGGCAGCTGACCTTTCCCCCGAAATTAACAAGGGCGAGAAGCATAGAAAACTTCATGTTCAGAGAGACCAGAGGCTACGCATGCTCAATAACCGTATTGGCGAGGTCGACAACGAAAATTGCCACTTGGTGTAAGGCAACCGGCCAATAAAAGGGATCAATACGGCCTTAACCCTTCTATTTGCTTATAGGAGAGTTAACCGACAACATCACACTGAAATAGTTAATAGCGGCGAGTCGTTGCCGCTATTAACGTAGCACCTGCTTTTACTAATAAAAACACAGCAGGCTATGCCGCTGGCGCTTTTCCTACGAGTTAAACAATGCCTGAGCCACTCCGGTTTGCATCGGCTGGGCGTTGCTCGCCGCAGGTTTGGCGGTAGCCTGAGGCGCGGTAGCTGGCGATGGGGTTGATAGCCCCACCATCCAGGCGCCGCGCTTGTTGCAGGATGGGCTCAACATCCTGGTTGAACGCGGCTTTAAGCGTTGCTTGGGCCATCAGTGCATCGTTGTTCTGTTGGTGGTGTGCCAAGGCTTCGCGGTCGACTAGCAGTGACTTGACGAAGGCGCGTCGTACTTCCCCTGCGCTGTAGATGAGGCTTTCAATGGGGTCGGTAACATTGTGCGATTGGTCAAGCATGTGGAAAGGCGCGAACTGCGAGTTTCTACGCTGGACATCAACCAACTCGTTAAACACCAGAAATAGCTGATAAGGGTCGATGGAACCCGCGTCCAGGTCATCATCGCCATACTTGCTGTCGTTAAAGTGGAACCCGCCCAGCTTTCCGAATTGGGCGAGACGAGCAACGATCATCTCAATGTTGACGTTGGGCGCGTGGTGCCCCAAATCGACCAGGCAAAGACAGCGCTCGCCAGTTTCCTTGGCGGCCAGATAGTTCGAGCCCCAGTCCTGAATCACAGTCGAGTAAAAAGCGGGCTCAAAGACCTTGTGCTCGATTAGCATGTTCCAATCGTTGGGCAGCGCTGAATAGATCGTTTTGGCGCTGTCCAGGTAGCGTGCGAAGCTGTCGGAAAAATGCTGCTGACCGGGGAAGTTGGAGCCATCGCCAATCCAGACTGAAAGCGCTTTCGAGCCTAGTTGCTTACCTAGTTCGACCACTTCAATGTTGTGCTCGATGGCCTGGCGGCGCGTTGCTTCATCGGTATGCGTAAGGCTGCCGTATTTATAGGAGAGCTTCTGGCCCGCCTCATCCTGAAAGGTATTAGAGTTCATGGCATCAAAGCCTAGCCCACGCTCAAGAGCGTAGTCTCGAAGCTCGCTGGGATCAGAAGGTCTATCCCAAGGGATATGCAGCGAGACGCGCGGCGTCATGGTAGCCAGTTGCTGGATGACGGCGCAGTCGTCCAGTTTTTCAAAAATATTACGTGGCTCGCCTTCACCGGGAAAGCGCGCGAAACGCGTGCCACCGGTGCCCACGCCCCAGGAGGGCAGGGCAATTTCCAGACCGCGCGCCTGTTCGGTTATTGTATCGATGCTAATGTCGGTACGGGCAAGTCTTTCGCCCAGGTACTGATAGTCGCGGTCAAGGTCGGCCGCTCGCTGCTCGTTATCACTATGGATGCGGTCAGCATTGATCATTGTTTTTGTCATACATTCACCAGTTATGCGTTAGTTAAAGCGGGGCTCAGCGTGTAAAAGAAGGGGCGTGTCCCGCGTCCACATTAAGAATGTTACCGGTTGATTTGGCTGAGGCGTCGCTAACAAAAAAGTAGATAGCTTCGGCGATGTCTTCAGGCAGTACGCTGAGCTTTAGCAGGCTGCGCTGGCGGTAATGATCCTCAAGCTCATCCGTGTCCAGGTCGTAGGCGCTGGCACGCTCTTCTTTCCATTTGCCGGTCCAGATTTTAGAGCCGCGTAGCACGGCGTCCGGGTTAACCACATTGGCGCGAATGCCCAGCGGGGCACCTTCCAGCGCTACACTGCGTGCCAAATGAATCTCTGCCGCTTTGGCGGTGCAGTAAGCGCTTGCATTAGCAGAAGCCACCAAGCCATTTTTACTGGCAACGAAGACAATATTACCGCCCGTTTTTTGCTGCTTGAGCACTTTGAACGTTTCACGCGTGACCAGAAAGTAACCTGTCGAAAGAATCGCCTGGTTACGGTTCCAAAGCTCCAGGCTTGTCTCATCAATGGGTGCTGAGGAGGCGATGCCTGCGTTAGAGACTAAAATGTCGACCCCGCCGAAGGCAACGCAGGCCTGGGCGATAGCCGCCTCGACCTGATGCTCGTCGGTGACATCCATCAGGCAGGTGGAAACAATGTCGGCACTGAACGTGTCAGCGAGCGCTTGTTGCGCCGTTTTCAGGCCTTCTGCGTCAATATCGAGCAGCATCACACAGGCACCTTCGTTGGCCATTCTAGCCGCGGTGGCCTGGCCTATGCCACCGGCACCTCCGGTCACTAACGCGATGCGTCCAGCCAGTGCCTTTGGTTTAGGCATCCGTTGCAGCTTGGCCTCTTCAAGTAGCCAGTACTCAATATCAAAGGCTTCCTGGTCGGGCAAGCCCATGTATTCGCTAACCCCGGACGCACCCCGCATAACGTTAATGGCGTTGAGATAAAACTCACTGGCGATGCGTGCAGTCGCTTTGTCCTTGGCGAAGGTGATCATGCCCACGCCCGGTAGCAGATAAACGACGGGGTTGGAGTCACGCATTGCGGGGCTGTCTGGCCGCTTGCAACGCTCATAGTAGGCTGCGTAGTCGCGGTTGTAGTCGGCTAACTGTTCATCCAGGCCAGCGATAACGGCATCAAGGTTGTCGGTTTCGGGGTCGTAGCCAACGACCAGTGGCTTAATTTTGGTGCGCAGAAAATGATCCGGGCAGGAAGTGCCCAGCTCCGCCAAGGCTTCAAGATCATTGGAATTGACGAATTCGAGAACCTCAGGGGCGTCGTTAAAATGGCCGACTTGACGTTGATGGCCACTGGTTTTACCGCGAATAATCGGCATTAGTTTAGCGGCGATGGCCTTGCGTTTATCGGCGCCTAGACTGGTAACGCGAGGGCCGGAAAAGGCTGCCTTGCCCTTGAGCTGTTCGTCCAGCCAGCTCTGGGCCTTGTTAATAATATCCAGCGAGGTTTGGTAGCACTCTTTGGCTGTATCACCCCAGGTGAACAGACCGTGCGCTTCAAGCAGCACACCTTTTAGATTCGGCTGCTCTCGGGCGATCTTTTCAAGCTCAAGGCCCAATTGGAAGCCCGGCCTGCGCCAAGGCAGCCAACCAATGTCGCCGCCGTAGATCACCTGGGTGAGCTCACGGCTATTCTTTGACGCAGCAATGGCGATAACAGCGTCTGGATGTAAGTGGTCAACATGGGTATAGGGCAAGTAGGCGTGTAGCGGGGTATCGATACTGGCTGCGCGGCTGTTCAGGTTAAAGGTGCAGTGGAGAAGTGCGCCCACCATCTCATCTTCATGCGCCTCACCTTTATAAAATTGTTTAAGCGTTTCAAGCTTGTCCTGATAAAGGGTCGCAAAGCCATCAAGCCCCATACTGCCGATGTCACCACCTGAGCCTTTAACCCAAAGCACCCGAATATTTTCACCGGTTAGCGGGTCTGCCTGGATGATTTTGGCAGAGGTATTGCCGCCGCCATAGTTGGTGACACGCTTGTCGGCACCGAGCAGATTGGAGCGGTAATGCAGCTGTTCGGCTTCGCTCATGGAGGCTGCCAGGCGGTCATCCCAGCGATTATTGATCTGGTTGGCGGGCTGTTGGGGCATGAGATACCTCGGGTATTGTTATGATGTGATTGGGCAGCGGCAGCCGGACTGATAGCGTTGAGTGCTTACTATTGTGAAAGCTATTGTGTTGAAAGGTCTGGCTGCGACCTTTTTGATCGATTTTGACGAGTTATGAGTCTAATCTGTAGAAAAGTATCGATTCGAGATTTTTATCTGTCAATAGCAATCATAAATATTCAAAATTGGCTTGCAGATGATCGATTATGAAATATAGTGATGAATGAGGATAACGAATGCATGAAGTTGAACGCCATCGAATCATCTTGGCGGAAGTTGAAGAAAAGCCCATTGCTACCCTCGGGTACTTGGTAAATTTATTGGGCGCTTCGGAAGCGACCGTTCGGCGAGACATCAACGAACTGCAGCGACAGGGAAAATTGAAAAAGGTACGTGGCGGAGCGGAAGCCTTGCATCCACCCGCTAACACCTCCTTGGTAGGGCGGCCTTACTCGGTTAATCAATTGATTAACGCCAAGGCCAAGCGCGCCATCGCAAAGGAAGCGGTGGGTCTGTTGGGAGACGGGATGTCAGTCACCATTAGTGGCGGGACGACAACTTACTTCATGGCGGAGTTCATGCGCTCATGCAAATTGCAGGTACTGACGAATTCGTTCGTGATTGCCGAGCAGTTATTAAAACGCAGCAAGTGCATGGTGATGCTACCAGGCGGTAACGTATATCGGGAACAGAACATTATCTTGAGTCCGTTTCCGAATGATATTTCCAGTCAATTTTATGCCTCGATGCTGTTCATCGGGGCGCAGGGAGTAGGTCCTCAGGGGGTGATGGAGGCAGATCCTCAGATTGTGCAGGCGGTAATGAAACTGCTGGACCAGGCCGATCAGAGAGTATTGCTGGTCGATTCCAGTAAGTTTGAAAACCGCAGTAATCTCATCGTCTGCCCATTATCTCATGTCGATATCGTCATTACCGACGATGGTATTGACCCCTCAAGGCGACAAATGATCGAAGATGCGGGTTGTCAGCTGATTATCGTCAATCAAGGCCTTGAAACGACCGCCCCCGGCTGATGCTCAAAGCAGGGTCGGGGCATAACAACAAAATTGGAGCGCACGATGTTCAAAAAACTCTTCCCAGCCCTAACGGCAATGATGTCGATTGCTTTGCTGTCGATTGCTTACTTAGCACCCGCCCATGCTGAAGATGATGTACGCATCGCCCTTGTGGTCAAAGCTATGGGTATCGGTTTCTTTGAGGCCGCCAACGAAGGTGCCCTGGAAGCAGCCGAAGAGCTGGGTAATGTAGAAATCATTTACACCGGCCCAACCACGACAACCGCTGAAGGCCAGATTGAGGTAATCAGCTCGCTGATTGCCCAGCGTGTCGATGCTATCGCGGTTTCCGCCAACGACCAGGACGCGCTGGTACCTATCCTGAGTCGTGCCCAGCAGCGCGGTATCAAAGTGATTTCCTGGGACTCTGGGGTCGCACCCGAGGGCCGCAGCGTGCACTTAAGCCCCTCCAGTGATGATTTGATTGGCCGAATGAATGTACAGCTAGCGGCCGATGCGTTAGAAGCCAAAGGCGTTAGCTCGGGTCAGATGGCTATTCTCAGTGCGACACCTACCTCGACCAACCAGAATGTCTGGATTGAGGAGATGAAAAAAGTGCTACCGGAATTTCCCCAGCTTGAGTTTGTAGACACCGTTTATGGTGACGACCTGGCAGACAAGAGTTATCGCGAAGCGGTAGCGCTAATGCGTAACCATCCTGATCTGGACGTTATCGTCGCCCCAACCACGGTCGGTATTTTGGCCGCGGCGCAAGCGGTGAGCGATGAAGGCCGTGTTGGTGAGGTTTATGTCACCGGTTTGGGGCTGCCGTCGGAGCTTGCTGGCCACGTGGAGAGCGGCGCCATGCATAACTTTGCCATTTGGAATCCTATTGATTTGGGCTACGCCGCAACGACCATCGCTTATAACCTGGTGATGGATAATGCAACAGAAACCAGTGTAGACATGGGCCGTATGGGTACTGCACAGCTTGATGAGAACGGCAGTGCCGCCATGGCGGAGCCTTTCATCTACGACGCAACCAATGTTCAGGATTTTGCCGATATTTTTTAATCGCGAAATCGGGCTGGCGCTGTTACGGCAGCGCCTGACCAAAAAATAAATACACCCAATAACAAAGATAATAGCCATGACACAAAGTACAGCAGTGTTCGCGCTGAGAAACGTCACCAAAACGTTTCCCGGCGTGACGGCTCTCGACAGGGTTAAGCTTGATCTCTATCCCGGTCAGGTGACTGCCTTGGTAGGTGAGAACGGCGCCGGAAAATCCACGTTGGTCAAAACCATGACCGGCATCTATCAGCCCGATGGCGGAGAAATTCAGGTCGCTGGCGAAGTGGTTTGCATTGACGATCCTGAAGCCGCGCGCCAGTTGGGCATCACGGCTATCCACCAAGAAACGGTGCTGTTCGACGAGCTGACCGTTACTGAGAACATATTCGCAGGTAACTACCTGACGCGCGGTCGCTTGGGGCGGCTTGATTGGCCCGCCATGTATGAGCGCACTCGCGAAATCCTCGCTGATATTGATGCGCCCCTGGACTCCAAAGCACGTTTGAGGGGGCTAAGTATTGGCCAGAAGCACATGGTGGCTATTGCCCGCGCGCTCTCGGTAGATGCCCGAGTGGTGGTTCTTGATGAACCAACGGCCGCATTATCACACCACGAGATCAAAGAGCTATACGGCATCGTTGAGCGCCTCAAGAAGTCGGGTAAGGCCATTCTTTTTATTACACACAAGTTTGATGAGATTTTTACCATCGCCGACCGCTATGTCGTTTATCGCGATGGCACCTTTGCTGGCGAAGGCATGATCAGCGATGTTACTGAAGCAGAACTGGTTGAGATGATGGTAGCGCGCAGTGTCAGCGAAACCTTTCCCAAGCAGACCGTGGCTATCGGCGAACCGATGATGACGGTAGAAAATTTGAACCACCCGACCGAGTTTGCCGACATTAATTTTGAAGTGCGTGCGGGTGAAATCCTGTGTTTTTACGGACTGGTAGGGTCTGGCCGTACTGAAATTATGCAGGCACTTTTTGGCCTTTCGAAGGCAGCAACCGGCAATGTGCACATTAATGGCAAAGCGGTAACTATCCGCTCGCCAGCTGACGCAATCAAGGCAGGCCTTGTTTACGTGCCGGAAGAGCGCCAACAGCAGGGCGTCATTTTGGATCTACCCATCTTTCAAAACATCAGCTTGCCACAGCTTGGGCGGCTTAACCGCTGGGGCTTATTAAACGAGACGCGTGAATATGACGTGGCACGGGCTTATGGCGAGCGTCTTAACGTCAAGACCTCAAGCTGGGATCAAAAAGTAGGCAATCTGTCAGGCGGTAACCAGCAAAAAGTTGTTATCGGCAAATGGCTCGCGACACGGCCAAAGATCATTGTCCTTGATGAGCCCACCAAAGGTATTGATATCGGTTCCAAAGCGGCGGTGCATCACTTTATGTCAGAGCTGGTTAACGATGGCTTGGCGGTCATTATGGTCAGCTCAGAATTGCCTGAAGTGCTCGGTATGGCCGACCGCATTATTGTGATGCACGAAGGCCTGATGGTGCGTGAATTTACTCGCGCAACTGCCACGCCTGAAGCTGTGGTGGGTGCAGCTACTGGAGGAATGGCCGCATGATGTCCGCGCTACTTAAACATCGTGAGCGTTTTCTGGCGCTGGTAATCCTGGCGTTGATATTAGTGGTGGGCGCTATCACGCCCTCGTTTCTAAGCCCGAACAGCCTGGTCAGTGCCTTCAACGATACCTCTATTCTGATGATTCTGGCGATGGGCCAGATGCTGGTTATCCTGACCCGCTGTATCGACTTGTCGGTAGCCGCCAATCTGGCCTTAACGGGGATGGTGGTGGGCATGATCAATGCCGCCTATCCCGGCGTGCCGGTGCCGTTATTGATACTTTTTGCCATGGCAATGGGGGCTTGTCTTGGTGCCATTAATGGGTTCTTTGTTTGGGTTGTTGGTGTGCCTGCCATTGTCGTAACACTGGGTACGATGAGTATCTATCGCGGTACTATTTTTCTGCTTTCAGATGGTGCCTGGGTGAATGCCCATCAGATGAGCGCTGACTTTATCAGCTTGCCACGCACGGTGGTGTTGGGCATGCCGATGATGAGTTGGATCGGTATCATCGTGGTCGCTGCTTTCTATTTCGCTACTCGCCATTTGCGCGTCGGACGCGATTTCTTTACGTCTGGCGGAAATCCTGTCGCTGCTTTCTACACCGGCGTGAGCGTTGGCAAAGTGCAATTCAAGGCCTTTGTGGTGTCCGGCATGCTGGCGGGGCTGTGCGGTTACCTTTGGGTGTCGCGCTACGCGGTTGCCTATGTGGATGTCGCGAACGGCTTCGAACTACAGGTGATTGCGGCGTGTGTGATTGGCGGTATCAGCATTATGGGTGGGGTCGGCACCGTACTCGGCTGCGCGCTGGGTGCTCTGTTTCTGGGTGTCATCAATAATGCTTTACCGGTGCTGGGTGTTTCACCGTTTTGGCAGATGGCTATTTCTGGCGCCGTTATCATCATCGCCGTCATTGCCAACTCAATGGCTGAGCGAAGCAAGGGACGTATTATTTTGCGCCGGGCGGTGAGCACACGCGCCACGCCCGCTCAGCATCAGGAGGCCTGACCAATGGCAAATACCATGACTCAAACGGCTGTGCCTAATCGCTTGTCCAACCATTGGCTGCGTCATCTGTTGCGCTGGGAAACTTTTTTATTATTGGTAACGGTATTGGTGTTTCTGTTTAACAGCCTTGCCACGCCCTATTTTCTTGATCCCTGGAACCTCTCAGACGCTACTTTTAACTTTACTGAAAAAGCCATCATCGCCTTGCCCATGGCCATGTTGATTATCTGCCGGGAGATAGACCTGTCTGTCGCCTCTATCATTGCGCTCTCCTCGGTGAGCATGGGGCTGGCTGCCGAAGCGGGCATGGGGCCGGGCGGGCTGGTGTTTGTGGCCGTTTCAGTGGGCGTTATCTGCGGGTTGTTTAATGGTTTAGTGGTCACCCACTTCGGTATACCCTCCATTGTCGTCACCATTGGTACCATGAGCCTCTATCGAGGTATTACCTACGTCATTCTTGGCGATGGCGCATTCACTAACTACCCCAGTGGTTTTGAATTCTTCGGTCAGGGCTACGTTTACTGGGTGTTCTCCTTTGAATTCACCCTTTTCATGGGGATGGCGCTGATATTTTATGGGTTGCTACATCACACCAATTTTGGCCGCCGTACTTACGCCATCGGTAATAACCCAACGGCGGCCCTCTATTCCGGCATTAAGGTCAACAAGCACAAGCTGATTCTGTTTGTCATGGTAGGGGCTATATCGGGGCTTGCCTCGGTGTTGCTGACGTCGCGTTTAGGAAGCACGCGACCCTCTATCGCCTTTGGCTGGGAGCTGAGCATCATCACGATGGTCGTGCTTGGTGGGGTAAGTATTCTAGGTGGCTCTGGCAGCATGGTGGGCGTCGTCATTGCCGTCTTCTTGATGGGCCTGGTGACCTTCGGGCTTGGTCTGCTCAATGTGCCGGGTATCGTGATGACGATTATTATCGGCGCCATGTTGATTTGCGTGATCAGTATTCCGCTGGTGGCGGGGCGGTTGCGGGCAGCGCGGGAGCAACGCAAATGATCCACGCCTCTGTTATGCAGCTACATCAAGGTTGCGAAGCCGAATATCGCGCCCGCCACGATGCCCTCTGGCCTGAACTTCAAGCACATTTGAAAGCCTGCGGTATCTTCAATTACCACATCTTTCTACATCCCCAAACGCTGCAACTGTTTGCCAGCTTTGAAACGGAAGGCCCGCTAGATGAAGCAGCGCTAAAAGCCCACCCGGTAATGCAGCGGTGGTGGGCATACATGGCGGACATTATGGAAACCCAGCGCGACTCTTTTGAGCCGGAAGCACAGCCGCTAACCGAGGTTTTCTACCTGCCATGACTCAACAACAGCATCAATCGGTACTGGCGGTACTTGATATCGGCAAGACCAACATCAAACTCTGCGCGCTCAGCCTTGGAGAAAATGGCGGTAAAGTGTTGGTGGAAAAACGCCGGGGCAATGAGGTTTGTCGGAACGGCCGCTATCCGCATATCGATACGGAGGCTATCTGGGACTGGCTGAAAGCAGCTCTGGCTGACCTCGCTCGTGACTATCATGTCGTTTCCATCGGTGTGACTACTCATGGCGCTACAGCGGCGTGTATGGCGGGCAACGAGCTGGCGCTACCGATCCCTGATTATGAGAGTGACCTGTGCGCGGCACTGAATAATGACTACCGCGGCGTGCGGCCATCTTTCGTGGAGACAGGTAGTCCTGATTTGGCGGGTGGGCTCAACCTGGGCCGTCAGTTGTACTGGCTTTCACAGGCGTGGCCCGAAGACTTTGAGCAGGTCACGGATATCTTGATGTATCCCCAATACTGGGGATGGCGATTAACCGGTATAAAAGCCGGGGAGGCCACGTCGCTCGGCTGCCATACGGATCTTTGGAACCCCCATAAAAGTGACTACTCGTCGCTGGTAGAGCAGCTTGGCTGGCGAGCACTGCTGCCTACGATTTTACCGACAGGAGCATCGCTTGGCCCGGTTCGGCCTGAGCTGGCCGAGTCACTCGGTTTGCCGGATAGCTGCCAGGTGTTGAACGGTATTCACGATAGTAACGCTTCGCTGGTGCCCCATCTTTTGAACCGTGCAGCGCCTTTTGCCGTTGTTTCAAGCGGCACCTGGACCGTTATCTGCGGAGTTGGTGCTGCCATTAACGGGCTGGATGAGGCCCGCGACATGCTGATCAACGTAAGCGCTTTCGGTGCCCCTGTGCCCACCATTCGCTTTATGGGAGGGCGCGAGTGGGAGACGTTACGTGGAGATGCTAACGGTGAGCTGGTCGATCTGAAGCGTGTCATGGACCAAGAGGTATTTGCGTTGCCCTCGTTCGTTGATCAGGGCGGGCCTTTTCGCCACCGCACCGGCCGGATCGTCGGCCCAATCGAACGGCTGAATGGCGCGGGTAAAACAGCCCTGGCCTCGGTCTACTGCGCGTTGATGACGGACTGTTGTCTGAGTTTGTTAGGCCAAGTAGGCGACATTATTGTGGAGGGCGCTTTTGCGGGCAACAAGATCTATATGCACGTATTAGCGACACTGCGAAGCGAACATGCTCAGAACGTGTATGGCAGTACCGACAGTACAGGAACAACGCAAGGCACGGCGATTCTTGGCCAGGACAGCCGCCAGTGGTCGTTCGTGGAGCCAGCGCTGATACCTCCCGCACGGCAGGGCGAAGAGGTTCTCACCTACGCGAATACCTGGCGGCGTTTAGTCGCCTAACGGTAGGCGCTCCAGTTTGGCTAAACCTGGGCACTTTTCAGAAAAGTGCCCATTTTTGCGCCAGCTCCACTCTTTTCTTATTCCTTTAACTCATTCCCCCAGCTCATCCCTCCAGGAATGGCGCGGTGAGAAACCGACCAGGCGGCGGGCTTTTGCATTGCTGTAAAAGGTTTCAAATTCACCCATTGCCTGCTTGATGGGTACGCTTGGGTAGAAGCGTTCCACTACTTGAGCATTGCTCAATCCTACTGACAGATCATTATTGGCGACGTTAAACACCTCGTAACCCAGGCCGTCTGTTTTCAGGCAGCAGTCGACCATCTGCCCCAGGTCGCGAGCGTCAATGTAAGCAAAAATATTGCGGCGGCGCAGTGCCGGGTTGTCCATATAGGCCGGGAAGTTCTGGCGATATTCGTGAGGCTCGATCACGTTATTAATGCGCAAGGCATAAATGTCGATGCCCGAGCGCTCCTGGAAAGAGCGTGCGGTTACTTCGTTAACCACCTTGCTCGTTGCGTAGCTGTCTTGCGGCACTGTGGGATGCTCTTCATCTACCGGTAGGTAATCAGGTTGCTTCACTCCATCGGCAAAGCAAATGCCGTAAGTGGTCTCGCTGGAAGCAAAAATGACTTTGGGAATATCCAGCCGAGTCGCCGCATCCAACACATGGTAGGTACTTAACGTGTTAATGCGGTAGGTTTCGTTGTCCGGCCGGTGGAGAATGGCGGGTATGGCGGCAAAGTGAACGATGGCATCGTAGCGTGGCATGCCGGTACCAGGTTCTAGCTCATCGAAATTGGCATAGGCTTGGCACGCATTAAATACCTGACCCGCGTCGGTCAAATCGACCTTTAGCGTAGTGATGCCCGGCACGTCGGAAACTACCCAGTCCAGATTGGTGACGCTGTGGCCCTGGTCGCGCAAGTATGCCGTTACATGACGACCCGCCTTGCCGCTACCACCGGTAAACAAAATGCGCATGTGGATTTCCCGTTTATTGTAAGAGTCCGTTACAAGGACCCACACCTTAGCAAAGAAAGCGTTACACCGCCGCCAAGCGTTTAAACCGCGCTTCTAAAACGCATGATCCGTTTGCCGTCAATGGGATCATCCAGCACGTGGGCATGCACGCCGAACGTCTCTTGTAAGCACTGGGTGGTTAGCACGTCATGTGGTTGGCCGCTGGCGATCAGTCGTCCGCCGTCCATCACGCCAATGCGGTCACACTCCATGGCCTGGTTAAGGTCGTGCAGGGTGATCACAACGGTAATCGGCAACTGCCTGACCAGCTCAAGAATGGAGAGCTGGTGGCGGATATCCAAATGGTTGGTGGGCTCGTCCAGCAGGAGAATTTTGGGTTGCTGGGCCAGTGCCCGGGCAATATGAACGCGCTGGCGCTCACCGCCCGAAAGGGTATGCCAGAGGCGGTCCGCCATGTGTGCCATATCCACGTCATCCAGTGCCTGGCCGACAATCGCATCATCCTCGGCGGACCAGGGGCGAAGCGCAGTGAGAAATGGCGTACGTCCCAGTGCAACCACCTGACGCACATGAATTCTATCGGTGGTTTCCGCCTGCTGTTCAACCATCGCGATAGACTGCGCAATATGGCGTTGGCGCATTTTAGCGATCGGCTGACCGCCCATGTGTACATGGCCCGTTTTGGGTTTGTTTAAACCTGCCAGCAGGCGAAGCAGCGTGGTTTTGCCGGAGCCGTTGGGGCCAATCAAGCCAAAGGTTTGGCCGGGCGCAACGTCCAGGCAAACGTCCTTTAAAAGCGTGCGCCCATGTACGCTCCAGCCCAGCTGTTCAGCGGTTAATTTCATCGGTTCCTCGTGCCGCGAACAAGAATCAACGCAAAAGCTGGCGCGCCGATCAGCGAGGTAATAACCCCAATGGGCAGTACCTGGCCGGGCACCAGAATGCGCGAAAGAATATCTGAGCCAATCAAAAACACGGCGCCAGCAAGTGCCGAAGCGGGCACCAGGCGCGTGTGTTGGGTGCCCACGATAAAACGCATGGCATGCGGAATGACCAAGCCGACAAAACCAATAGCACCCACCATCGACACCATAATGGCTGTCACCAGCGCTACCGCAATAATTAACAGCCCCCGCGTTGGGCGTACGGCGATACCCATGGACGCCGCGCTGTCGGCGCCGAAGGTAAAGGCGTCCAGTGCGCGGCGGTGCCAAAGGCAAATCAGCAAGCCGCCCAGGGCGGCAGGTAAAGCGATCACGACATCGCTCCAGCGCACGCCGGAAAGATTGCCCAGTAGCCAGAACATGATGCCGCGTGCCTGCTCGGCGCTGGCCGACTTGGTAATGATGAAGGCGGTCAGCGCGTTAAACAGTTGAGAGCCTGCAATGCCCGCCAGAATAATAGCCCCGGCGGCTTGGGTGCTGCGCCCACCGCCAGTCCCGCTGCTGGCTGCATGGGCAAGCAGTACCACCAGGCCAAAGGCAAGTACTGCCCCGGCAAACGCCCCAGCAGATAAAGTGAAAGCACCCGCACCAAGCCCCGCTACGGTAACGGCTACGGCACCGGTTGAGGCGCCTGCAGAAATACCCATCAAGTACGGGTCCGCCAGGGGGTTACGCAGCAACGCTTGAAGCACCACTCCGGCCAGCGCCAGCGCGGCGCCACAACACGCAGCCACAATGGCGCGGCTTAAGCGGTAGTTCCAGATAATACCGGCATCAATGCGATCAACGGCGTAGTTAGCGCCCAGAAGATGGTTAGCCAATACCTTGAGAATCGTATCCACAGGAATCGAGGTTTCACCAATCGCCGTACCGGCGAGCAGTGCTACCAGCAATACCAGGGGGGCAAGCCAAAACCAGTGCGCCTGAGCGCGCGGTGCTTGGGTACTTTGCATCGCAACCGCTTTCATAGCGTAAACGAGGTAGCAGGTAGGGCGGGGAAGGGCTTCATGGGATGGTGTTCCGGGTGCCGATGGATATAAAACTCGACAGACTGCCGAAGACGTGACGATAAAGCACGAAAAACCTTTGCGATTGATGACTTGCTTAAGCGGGGAGGTGGCTACACCCTGGTGCCATCCTCTATAATGCGCGGTTATTGTAGTCATTTTATCGGCGTTTGGCTCTATCGTTATTCTCTTGTCAGTGATGAATAACTTTCACGTGTGTTGCAGTGTCCATGCGTCGCTTAATGTATTAGGTTTACCCGCTTGTAAAGTAGGCGCTTTACTCGCTTGTTAGGGCGCTGAGTAGCTCAATATCTTCTTGTTAAATCAAGTTAATGTTCCTTCTGCCCATGGTGATGCCTGTGGTTGAGTTTCCCTTTACCGCCGTCGTCGGCCAGGCATCGCTTAAAAAAGCGCTGCTTCTGAACGTGATTAACCCGCGCATTGGCGGGGTGCTGATTAGCGGCCCGCGAGGCAGCGCAAAATCGACCCTCGCCCGCGCGTTGGCCGCACTACTTCCAGAATCAGGTCAGGGCGACACGTCGCCGTTTGTTACTCTGCCGCTGGGCGCCAGCGAAGACCGCCTGACCGGTAGCCTGGACCTGCAAAAGGTATTGAACGAGCGCGAAGCCACCTTTCACGAAGGGCTGTTGGCCAAAGCCCATGGCGGCGTTTTGTACGTCGATGAAGTCAATCTGCTCGCTGACACGCTGGTTGATCTGCTGCTGGATGTGGCTGCCAGTGGGGTCAATATCGTCGAACGCGACGGTATCAGTCACTCCCACGCGGCACGCTTTAGCCTGATTGGCACCATGAACCCGGATGAAGGGGAACTGCGCCCGCAGTTGCTCGACCGCTTTGGCCTCTGTCTGGAACAGCCTGCCTCCATCCGTATCGAAGAACGCATCGCCATCGTGCAGCAGCGCGATGCTTTTGACCGTGACCCTGACCGCTTTATCGCCGACTACGCTGATGAGCAGTCAGCCCTGCGTGAACGTATCGAGCAGGCGCGCCGCACGCTTGCTGCCGTTACAGCACCTGACTGGGTTTACGCGCACATCGCCAAGCGCTGTGAAGAGGCCGGCGTTGAAGGCCTGCGTGCCGATGTTACCTGGCACCGCGCCGCCCAAGCCCACGCCGCTTGGCGGGGAAGCGATACGATCATCCAGGACGATGTCGATACCGTGGAGCCGTGGGTATTGGCCCATCGGCGTACGCGTGAATCTTCCACACCGCCACCGACACCGCCATCAACGCCGCCGTCTTCTCCACCGCCTTCGTCCACGCCAAATGAAAAGCCTTCTGGCGTTCAGTCGTCTGCCAGTGGACATTCTGGCGAGCAAGGGCAGTGGGGCGCCATGCCGCCCGTGGCGCAGAATATGCGGGATAGCCAGCCGCTTGATCTCCCTACGCTACGCTTGGTTCCTTCTTCCCACCGGTCTGTGGCTAAGCAGCCGCTATCACTGGGTGGTAGGCGCAAGGGCGATGAAGCGGGCCAGGGGCGAACCAGGGCTGCGCTGAGCTCTCGGCCAGACTGGTTTGCTACGCTGATCGCCAATCGCGGCCAATGGCCCTGGCGGCAGTTGCGTTATCAAAAAGCGCGCACCGGGCAGCCGGTGCTGCATTTGGTACTGCTGGATACCTCCGGCTCGACGTTGGGTAAGCGCTTGTTGGGCCAAGCCAAGGGCTGGGTCGATAGCCTGACCCGCCAAGCGTACAGCGCGCGCGAGCAGATGGCCGTATTAGGCTTTGGCAACGATACGGTGACAGCGTTATTCACCCGCCAACGCGCCCCCAAAAGCCTGGAGGCGACGCTGAATAGTGCCGATGGCGGGGGCGGTACACCGCTGCGTAAAGTGGTAGAGGAGGCTGGGCGGTTGATTCGCCAGTGGCAGAGCCGTGAGCCTGGCCTGCATATACGCACTTACTTGATCACCGACGGACGCACCCGCGAATCCGTTGCAGACCTGCCGAAACTGGGCGACTGCGTGGTGATGGATACCGAATACTCATTTGTAAAACGTGGCCAGGCCGCGCGCCTTGCCCAGCAGCTAGGCGCCCACTATTGGGCCATGCCCACCCAGGAGTCAGCATGAGCGATAGCAATCACCAAAACCGCATGCAGCGCAAAAAAGAGGTGGTCGACGAGCGCATCAGCCGCGCTATTGATGAGCGCGGGGTGTTAATCCTGCTCAAAGGCAACGGCAAGGGTAAAAGCAGCTCGGCGCTCGGTACATTGGCGCGCTCGCTGGGGCATGGTCAGAAAGGCGCGGTCATTCAGTTCATTAAAGGGCGGCGCGAAACCGGCGAATACCTGTTCTTTCGTGACCACCCAAGGCTTGACTGGCACATCATGGGCCAGGGCTTTACCTGGGAAACCCAGGACCGCGAGCGCGATATTCAAGCCGCCGAAGCCGCCTGGGAAATCGCCAAGGGCCTGCTGGAAGACCCGGCCTACAACATCATCGTGCTGGACGAAATGAGCTACATGTTCAAGTACGGCTACCTGGACCCGGTGCCGGTGGTAGAAGCCTTGCAGCGCCGCCCAGCGCATCAGAATGTGATTATTACCGGGCGCACCATGGCCCAGCCGCTTCAGGAAGTAGCAGACACTATCAGCACCGTGCAGGATGAGCGTCACGCGTTTCGCGGCGGCGTTAAAGCCCAGCCGGGGATTGAGTACTGATGAGTACACCTTCCGCCCGCTGCCCCGCGCTGTTTATCTCGGCACCGGCCTCAGGCCAGGGTAAAACCACCGTCACCGCTGGGCTTGCGCGGCTGCTGCGTAATCAGGGCAAGGTGGTGCGGGTATTTAAAACTGGTCCGGACTACCTGGACCCGCAAATACTCGCTCAGGCCTCGGGCCAGCCGGTTGACCAGCTCGATTTATGGATGGCAGGCGAAGCCTACTGCCGCCAGCGCTTTTATGAAGCCGCTGTTGAAGCCGATTTGATTCTGGTGGAAGGCGCCATGGGCCTGTTTGACGGCGAGCCTTCCAGCGCCGATTTAGCCGCGCTGTTCGGCATCCCCATGGCCATCGTGATGGATGTTAAAGGCATGGCCCAAACCGCCGCTGCGCTGGTAACAGGGCTGGCTGGCTTTCGCGACGATATTCATTTTGCCGGGCTGATTGCCAATAACTGTGGCTCGCAGCGCCACCGTGAGCTGATTGAAGGCGCGCTGCCTGAAGCCATACCGTTTTTAGCTGCCGTACCACGCGACCCTGAACTGGCACTTCCCGAGCGCCATCTGGGCTTGGTGCAGGCGGAAGAGATTCGCGACGACCTGGAAATGCGCTTTGAAGCCGGGGCGCAGGCGCTGGAAACCGCAGGGCTGCTGGATGCGCTCGCCACGCTTGCGCCGGTCAGCTTTAGTGCTTCTACTGAGGTGCTTCCCGCTGTGCCGCAAGTGCTAACAGGGCAAACGATAGGCGTAGCCCGCGATGCGGCGTTCAGTTTTATCTATCAGGCCAACCTGGATCTGCTGGCGCAGATGGGCGCGCAGGTGCGCTTTTTCTCGCCGCTGAGCGATGCCGAACTGCCCGAATGCGATGCCCTTTGGCTACCTGGCGGCTACCCGGAGCTTCACGCGCAGGCGCTTGCGGCGAACACCGCCATGCGCGATGCCATTAAAGGCTTCTTTAGCGCGGGCAAACCCATCCTCGCCGAGTGTGGTGGCATGCTGTATAGCCTGGAAACGTTAACCGACTATGCTGAGAACCCTCACTCCATGCTCGGTTTACTGCCGGGGCACGGTGCCATGCGCGGGCGTCGCGGCTGCCAAGGCATGCAGACTGCCGAGCTACCCGAAGGGCCGGTTCGCGGCCATGCCCACCATCGCTCCATGGCCGAGCAAACGCCTGAGCCAATGGCTTACGGGCGCCGCCAGCGCCACCCAGCGCCCGGCGAGCCAATTTACCGGGCCGGGCGCCTGACGGCGACCTACTTACATCTGTTTTTCCCGAATAATCCTGCGGCGGTAGCGCGTCTGTTTAGCCACGCTCTTGGCAACGATTCAGCGCAGGCCACGGCCGCAAGCCCCCAAATTGAGGAATCCTCGCATGCAGTTAAATAAAATCCCCGCCACGGTTGTGACCGGTTTTCTGGGTAGCGGCAAGACCACCTTGCTGGCCAATATTCTGCGCCAGATCACCGGTAAGCGAATTGCCGTTATCGTCAATGAGTTTGGCGAGCAGGATATCGACTCAAGCCTGCTGCGTAGCTGTGCGCTGGATTGTGACGAAGAAAGTGACGAGGGTGAGCAAATCGCCTCCGGTGAAGACGGCAGCATTTACGAGCTGGCCAATGGCTGCATCTGCTGCACGGTGGAAGAAGAGTTTTTGCCGGTGATGAAACAACTGGTGGCGCGGCGTGATGATATCGACCACATCCTGATCGAAACCAGCGGGCTGGCCTTGCCCAAGCCGCTGGTGCAGGCGTTTAACTGGCCGGAAGTCCGCCAGCACTGCACCGTGGATGCGATTATCACGGTGATCGACGGGCCTGCCGTCGCTGCGGGCCGGTTTGCCAACGACGAAGAAAAAGTTGCCGCCCAGCGCCTAGCCGATGACAGCCTTGATCACGACCCCAGCCTGCGCGAACTGCTGGATGACCAGCTAAGTGCGGCGGATTTAGTGCTGGTCAGTAAAACCGACCTGCTGAACGCCGACGAAAAAGCCCGTGTTGAAGCGCTGGTACAGGCGCGGGTACCCGCATCGGTCAAAACGCTGTTTATCGACCAAACGCTAGCGACTGACACGGCCCAACTGGAAGCCCTGATGGGCATTGGTGCGGCCAGTGAAGAGCATATCGACAAGATTACCAACCATCACGACAAGCACCATGCCGAAGGCGCCCACCACGATCACGCCCACGATAACTTTGACTCCTGCGTGATTACGCTGGGCGAAGTCGATGGCGATGAGCTGGCGGCTAAGCTTCAGCATCTGCTGAAAACCCAGGAAATCTATCGCGCCAAGGGCTTTGCGGCGATCCCCGGTAAGCCCATGCGCCGAGTCATCCAGGCCGTTGGCGAGCGCCTGGACGGCTATTTTGATCGCCTGTGGGCTCAGGACGAGCCGCGCCAGACTCAGCTGGTAATTATTGGTAAAACGCTGAACAGCGATGAAATTCATAAGGCGCTGGCCAGCGCTGAGACGTCGGTAAGCGCCTAATGCATCTTTTCGCCGCCAAACCGGGGGGCTTTGTTGATGATGAAGGCATCATCGACCTGCAGCAAAGCCCCGCCGAGGTTGTGATTATGTCCGCCGCTGACAGTAACTTGTCGGCGTTGGCCCAGGCGGTTGATCGCCTGGGCGATGATTACCCCTCGGTGCGGCTGGCGAACTGGATGAACCTGGTGAAACCGGCGGCGTTTGATCTTTACGAAGACCGCGTGCTGGAAAAAGCCCGCTTGGTGGTGGTGTCACTGCTGGGCGGAAAGGGCTACTGGCAGTACGGCTACGAGCGGCTTCTGGCCTGGGCGGCTGCCAAGCCCGAGCGCCAGCTGATTCTGGTGCCCGGCTGTGATGCCCCGGACGATGCCCTGCTGGAAGACTCCAGCATTGCCTTTGACGATGCCTACCGCGTATGGCGCTATTTGCGCGAAGGCGGCGTGGATAACGCCGAGCAGCTGCTGCGCTTTATCGGAAGTGAATGCCTGGCGCATGAGTATTCGTGGCAAGAGCCTAAAGTGATTCCGGCGGCGATAATTTACGCACCCCAAGCCAACGGCCAGCAAGCGGTCAGCCTAAGCGAGTGGCGTGACCAGCGTATTGCAGAGCGCCCGGTGTGCCTGCTGCTGTTTTATCGCAGCCACCTGCAAGGCGCGAATACCGCTGTGCTCGACGGCATGATCGACGCGCTGAAAGCCGAAGGGCTTGAGCCGTTGGCCGTCGCGGTGGCCTCTTTAAAAGAAGGCCCCTGCATCGCGTTCGCCAATCACCTCATTGAGCAAACCGGCGCCATGCTGGTGGTCAATACCACCGGCTTTTCGGTAAACCGTACCGCCGATGACGCCAATGCAGCAGATGAGCTGGGCAGCAATCTTCATGAGAGCCTTTTTATCGGGCGGCCGGTGGTGCTTCAGGCGATACTCGCCAGCAGTACGGCGGATGACTGGCAGGGCATGGCCGCAGGCCTGCATAGTCGTGATGTCGCCATGCAGGTAGTGCTACCCGAAATGGACGGGCGGATTATCACCCGTGCCGTTGGATTTAAAGCTGAGGCGCACTATAACGCTCGCGCCCAGCTCTCAGTCACGCACCACACGCTGCACCCAGAACGCGCTGCCTTTGTGGCCAAACTGGCCCGGCGGTTTTGCGCGCTGTGCCAAACGCCCAATGCCCAAAAGCGCGTCGCGCTGATTATGGCCAATTACCCCAACCGCGATGGGCGTATCGGTAACGGCGTGGGGCTGGATACACCGGCCTCTACGCTGCACATTTTAAATGCCCTGAAAGGTGCCGGTTATCCGCTAAGCGAATTGCCGGAAAGCGGCGATGCGCTGATTCGCCTGCTCCAGGGCGCCGTTACTAACGATCATGACAGTCTGGATCAACGCGCTTGCTGGCAAAGCATCAGCGTTGAGGATTATCTGGCCTGGTTTCAAACCCTGCCCGCCGCGCTTCAGAAAACGATATGGACCCGCTGGGGCGCGCCGCAAGATGACCCAAAATGCCGCCAGGGGCGGCTGATGATTTCGGGTATCCGCTTGGGCGAAACCTTCGTGGGCATCCAGCCCGAGCGCGACTTTATTGAGGACCTGACCCAGTCCTACCACGATATGGAGCTGGCGCCGCCGCATAGCTACCTGGCGTTTTACCTCTGGCTG
Source organism: Halomonas citrativorans (assembly GCF_014898005.1). Lineage (NCBI taxonomy): Bacteria > Pseudomonadati > Pseudomonadota > Gammaproteobacteria > Oceanospirillales > Halomonadaceae > Halomonas > Halomonas citrativorans. The sequence goes on along the minus strand of NZ_JABUYX010000020.1, from coordinate 11,627 downwards.
CGCGAGCACTATCAGGTCGAGGCGGTGATTCACGTGGGCAAGCACGGCAATCTGGAATGGTTGCCGGGCAAAAGCACCGCGCTAAGCGCCGAATGCTGGCCGGATATCGCGCTCGGGCCGTTGCCGCATTTCTACCCGTTTATTGTTAATGACCCCGGCGAAGGCGCCCAGGCCAAGCGCAGAAGCCAAGCAGTGATTATCGATCACTTGATGCCGCCGCTGGCGCGCGCTGAACTTTACGGCCCCATGGCCGAGCTTGAAGCGCTTACCGATGAGTATTATCAGGCGCTGGATATGGACCCGCGCCGTGAGGCGCTGATTCGCGAGCAGATATTGGCTCACCTACGGGCAACCGGCATCGATCAAGAACTTGCCCACGCGGTGAATAGCAGTTGTGACAGCGAAATTCTCAACGAGCTGGACACCTTTTTGTGCGATATCAAGGAAGCCCAGATTCGCCACGGCCTGCACATACTGGGCACGCTACCGCCCGAGGAGAAACGGGCGGCCACGCTGGTAGCCCTGTTAAGGCTGCCGCGTGGTGAAGCGGTGGCAAGCCGCGGTTTGCTGCACAATCTGGCCGCTGACTTGGTGCTGGGTGAGGACTTCGACCCGCTGGCGGCGGGCAGCGAGCCTTGGCTTGGCCCTAAACCGGCCGTGCTGGCAGGCAAACTAACCGCTGCCTGGCGAACCGGCGCTGATACCCGCGAGCGGCTGGAGCTGCTCGGCGAAGAGCTGGTGGCCGACTATGTGTTGGCTCAAGGTTGCCTTACAACGCTCTCGCAACATTATCCGGCCACGGCCGAGCAGCTTAAATTTGCCCGCGAGCAGCTGTGGGCCGCCATGCAGCAGGGCGTAAAGATGGAGGTTGGCTCGCTGCTGGATGGGCTTGAGGGGATTTTCGTGCCCGCCGGACCGAGCGGTGCGCCGAGCCGGGGGCGGTTGGATACGCTGCCCACCGGGCGCAACTTTTTCAGCGTGGATAACCGCTCGATCCCTTCGCCTGCTGCCTGGACGCTGGGGGAAAAGTCCGCTCAGGCATTTGTCGAACGCTACCTGCAGGATCACGGCGACTATCCACGACGCTTGGGGCTCTCCATCTGGGGGACCGCGACCATGCGCACCGGCGGCGACGATATCGCGCAAGCGTTTGCCCTGATGGGTGTGCGGCCCAAATGGTCGTTGGGCTCTCAGCGGGTGATCGATTTTGAAGTAATCCCTTCAATGCTGCTTAACCGGCCACGGGTGGATGTCACGCTGCGCGTATCCGGATTTTTTCGCGATGCCTTTCCGAACGTGATTCGCCTGTTTGATGCCGCCGTGCAAGCGGTTGCCAGCTATGCAGAACCAGGCGATAGCAACACCATTCGCGCCGCCGTGGTTGAACGCCAGCACACCCTTGAAGCGCAAGGGTTAAGTGCCGAAATGGCCGCCCAGGAAGCGAGCTACCGTATTTTTGGCAGCAAGCCTGGCGAGTATGGCGCAGGCCTGAACCGGCTGATTGAAAACCGAAGCTGGGGCGATGCCGATGACTTGGCCGAGGCCTACCTGGGTACCGGCGCCTACGCTTACGGTCAGTTTAAGGAGTCCGGCACTGCCGCTCGCGGCGCCTTTGAGCAGCAGATCAAAGGGCTCGACGCGGTAATGCAGAATCAGGATAACCGCGAGCACGATATTCTCGATTCCAACAGCTACTACGCCTTTCAGGGCGGTATGGCCAACGCTACCCGCTCGCTGAGCGGTCAGGCGCCGGAGATCTATCACGCTGACCACGCCAACCCCGCCGTACCCAAAATTCGCACGCTCAAAGAGGAACTTGCCCGGGTCATTCGCTCGCGCGTGTTGAACCCCAAGTGGATCAACGCCATGCGCGAACACGGCTACAAGGGCGCGTTTGAGATGGCCGCCACGGTCGACTACCTGTTTGCTTACGACGCCACCACGGATTTGGTGGCGGATTACCAGTACGCCCAGGTGAGCGAAGCGCTGGTGCTGGATGAGGCCAACCAGCAGTTTTTACGTGAGCATAACCCCGCAGCCCTTGAAGAGATGGCCGAGCGGCTGTTGGAGGCCGCCCAGCGCGGCATGTGGCAGGAACCCGGCAAGCACGGCGACGCGCTGCAAGACCTGCTGCTGGAAATGGACGAAGCCAGGGAAACCGCCAGTTTATGAGCACTAGTCCGCTGATCAAAGGCTGGTGCCCCGGCGCCTGGCAGCCCATGGAAACCGGCGACGGCTGGTTAGTGCGCGTGCGCCCACCGCTCGGCCAGCTTTCCAAAGCGCAGATGCTCGCGCTGTGCGATGCAGCGGAAACCTATGGCAATGGGTTAATTGAGTTAACCAGCCGCGCCAATATTCAGCTGCGCGGCGTCTCGGAAAGCACATGGCCGCCGTTAATGGACTTTTTGGTCGCGCACGAATTGGTCAGCGCGGAGCCCGCCACCGAGCAGCAACCCCAATGCCTGCTGGCACCCGGCTGGCAGGCGGGCGATGACACGCATCAACTTGCCCGCTTGTTACAGGCGCGAGGCAGCGAGTTGGCCGCGATGCCTAGCAAAGTTGGTATTGCGATTGATGCGGGTGAATTAGCGGTATTGGGAGATACCGCCGCTGATTTTCGAGTGGAACGCGCAATAGAAGGCGGGCTGATAGTGCGCGTCGAAGGCCAGGCCTGCGGTACCCCGGTGGGCTCTATTGAGGCGGCCATTGAGCATTTAATACGCCTGACACACTGGTTTGTAGAAAGCGGCGGAAATGACGCCGGGCGGATGAGGCGGCACAAAGTGCCGCTTCCCGCGTGGTCACCTGCTAAAATGCGCCCCGCAAGCGCTTCTGCCATGGAGAATGCAACGCAGGGCGCGGCGCTGGCGCTTGGCGAGTATCAAGCGGGGATGGTTTACGGGCTGCCGTTTGGGCGCGTAGCCGCTGATGAGTTGCGGGCAGCGGTTACGCCTGCGGCGGTGAGCCATATACGCGTAACGCCGTGGCGACGGTTATGGGTCAAGGGTGCAAGTGAGCCGGTTAAAGGCTTAATCAGCGATAATCAGGATACGCGCTTATTGATGGATGCCTGCCCCGGCGCGCCTTACTGCGCTCAGGCAAGCGTTGCTACCCAGCCGCTGGCTAAACGGTTAGCGCCCGACGTTAAAAGACACAGCGTTCATATATCCGGTTGCGCCAAGGGGTGCGCCCGCCGTTCATCGGCCGACGTGTGCCTGGTCGGTCAGGCAGGCCGATTTAATCTTATTGTTAAGGGTGATGCCCAGAGCACGCCCGTTAAGATAGGCCTCACCGAGACTGAGGTCGTCGAATATTTGGAGAGTTTGGGTGCCCTATACGTATGAAACAAGCGGCCCGGCGATTTACCGGGAATCCTTCGCGATTATCCGCAGCGAGGCCGACCTTGCGCGCTTTTCTGCTGAGGAAGAGACCGTTGCCGTGCGCATGATTCACGCCGCCGGGCTTGTCGAGTTGGCCGCGCATATTCACTTTCAAAATGACGCGGTCAATAAAGCGCGCTCGGCACTCGAACGCGGCGCGCCGATTCTTTGTGATGCACGGATGGTTTCTGAAGGCATCACCCGCAAGCGGCTGCCGGCCAATAACGAGATTATTTGCACCCTGAACGATGAGCGCACGCCACACCTCGCCCAGGAAATGGCTAACACCCGTTCGGCCGCAGCACTAGAACTATGGCGCCCGCATCTGGAAGGCGCCGTGGTGGCCATTGGCAACGCGCCCACCGCGCTGTTTCATCTTTTAAATATGCTGGAAGACCCAAGCTGCCCGCGCCCGGCGGCAGTAATCGGCTGCCCGGTAGGCTTTGTAGGCGCCGCTGAATCCAAGGAAGCGCTATGGGCGACGCCCGCCATTCCCAGCTGCATCGTTCGTGGCCGCTTGGGCGGAAGCGCGGTGACGGTCGCGGCCATTAACGCCATGGCGGATCGCGTCGAATGACTCAGGCATCCACACAGGGCACGGTTTACGGTGTTGGCCTGGGGCCGGGCAGCCAGGACTTGATGAGCGTGCGCGCCGACCGGCTGATTCGCGGCGCCACGCATGTTGCCTATTTTCGTAAAAAGGGCCGCAAGGGCCATGCGCGTAGCATTGTTGAAGGGCTGTTAGCCCCCGGCATCATTGAGTTGCCGATGGAGTACCCGGTCACCACAGAGATTCCTTTCGACGACCCGCAGTACAACGCGCTGCTCTCGCAGTTCTATTCGCGATGCGTGGCCCAGCTGATCGAGATAGCCAACGCCGGTGACAACGTGGTGGTGCTCTGTGAAGGCGACCCGTTCTTCTACGGCTCGTTTATGCACCTGTATACGCGCCTGCTCAACCAGGTGCCGGTGTCGGTAGTGCCGGGGATTACCGGCATGTCTGCCGCCTGGACGGCGACCGGGCAGCCGATTACCTGGGGCGACGATATTCTGACCGTGCTGATGGGCACGCTACCGGAAGAAACGCTCGCCAAACATATCGCCGATACCGACGCGCTGGTGGTCATGAAGATTGGGCGCAACCTGAACAAGCTGCGCCGGGTGCTTAAACAGGCGGGCCGGGAAGACCAGGCGTGGTTGATTGAGTACGCCGCCATGGAGCAGCAGCGCGTGCTGCCGTTGGTAGACGTTGGCGAGAGCGTGCCTTACTTCTCGATTGTGCTGATACACGGTAACGGGAGGCGCCCATGAGCGGCTGGCTAAAAATTGTCGGCCTGGGCCCAGGTGCGGAGGCGATGATTACCCCCGAAGTGTCCGCCGCGCTTTCGGATGCTACCGACGTTGTCGGCTATGTGCCTTACGTTAACCGCGTAGCACCGAGGGAAGGGCTTACGCGCCACGGCTCGGATAACCGCGAAGAGATTCGTCGTGCCGAGCAGGCTTTGCAACTGGCGTTAGAAGGCCACCGAGTCGTGGTGGTTTCCTCTGGTGACCCTGGCGTATTCGCCATGGCCTCGGCGGTATTCGAAGCGCTGGAAGCGGGCGATGCCGCGTGGCGCGCGCTGGATATTCAGGTGCTGCCGGGTATTTCCGCCATGCTCGCGGCCAGCGCTCGTGCGGGTGCACCGCTGGGCCACGACTTCTGCTGCATCAATTTATCCGACAACTTAAAGCCTTGGGCGCTGATCGAAAAGCGCCTGCGTTTGGCCGTTGAAGCCGATTTTGCGATGGCGTTTTATAACCCGCGCTCAAAATCGCGCCCAGTAGGGTTCGAGCGCACCCTGGAGGTGCTGCGCGAGGCGTGTGAGCCTGAACGGTTGGTCATCTTCGCTCGCGCGGTTTCCACGCCGGAAGAATCAATCCGCGTAACGGCCTTAAAAGATGCCACGCCGGACATGGCCGATATGCGCACGCTGGTGATTGTCGGTTCAAAACAGACGCGGTTAATTGAGCGAGATGGTGAGCCGTTGGTTTATACGCCGCGCTCAGCGCTTTGATCAAGAGCGATCATTAAGCCAGGCAAGTACCTCATCAACGCTATGCACTTCATGGCGAGCAGGCAGCGCCGGGCGGTCGATCATGATAACTGGCACGCCAAGCGAGTGGGCAGCATCAAGTTTGGAAACAGCACCTTTGCCGCCAGCGTTTTTGCACACGATGCGCTCGATACGTTGGGTTTTGAGTAGCGCTAAATCGCCTTCCAGGGTGAACGGGCCTCTATCCACCGTGGTGGTGAAGTGGGCAAGCGGCAGCGGGGCGGTTGGTTGGTCGACCAGGCGCAGCACATAGTGGTGTTGAGGTTGTGCGGCAAACGCGGCCAGGTGCATGCGGCCAATGGCGAGCAGCACGCGCTGGGGCGGGCCTTCGAGGGCGCTAACTGCCTCTTCGACACTTGCCACGTGTTGCCAGTTATCGTGAGTGGTGGGCACCCAGGCGGGGCGGGTCAGAGCAATCGCCGGTACGCCGGTTTGCTGGGCGGCGGCCAACACGTTATGGCTCATCTGTGTGGCAAACGGGTGGGTTGCATCAATAATATGGGTGATGCGCTGTTGGGTAATGAAAGCCGCCAGACCGTCGGCGCCGCCGAAACCGCCCACGCGAGTAGGCAGCGGTTGCGCTTTAGGCATTTTAACGCGGCCTGCATAGCTGAAGATGGCTGGAATGCCGCGCTGGCTAACGGCGCTGGCCAGTGCACTGGCCTCGCTCGTACCCCCAAGAATCAGGACGTTTATCATGGCTGAGGTTAATAAGGCTCCGTGGCTCACACTGTTAGGTTGGGGGGAGAGTGGCACAGCGGGCCTGACAGCGGCAAGCCGCGAGCAGCTTGAACGTACCGAAATAGTGTTCGGCGCCCGCCGCCATTTGCGCCTTCTTCCCCCGCTAAACGCGGATATTCGCGAGTGGCCGGTACCGTTTCTTGATGGCATCCCCGCACTTCTCAACGAGCGTGGCCGCCGGGTAGTCATGCTGGTTTCCGGCGACCCGTTCTGGTTCGGGGCGGGCACTAGCGTGGCGCGCCACCTGGAAGCCAGTGAATGGATCGCCGTGCCATCGCCTTCGACCTTTAGCTTGGCGGCGGCCCGACTGGGCTGGCCGCTGGAGCGCTGCACCTGCCTGGGCCTTCACGCCAAACCGCTTACCCGCATTCGACCCTACCTGCAAAGCGGCAGGCGCTTGCTGGTGCTGTTACGCGATGGTGCCGCTGTAGCTGAATTGGCCGCGCTGGTGAAAACATTCGGCTTTGGGGATTCCAGGCTCAACGTGCTGGAAACTCTGGGCGGTGAAGATGAGCGCATCCGCACGCTGCGCGTGGATGACACGCTACCCGACGATATCGCCCATCCGGTGGCGGTCGGCATCGAAGTCGCGGGCAACGGCCCCGCAATTCCCTTAACGCCTGGCCTGGCTGATAGCTTTTTTGAGCACGATGGGCAGATCACCAAGCAAGCCGTGCGTAGCTTAACGCTTTGCGCACTTGCCCCCCAGCCCGGCGACCGGCTGTGGGATATCGGCACTGGCTCTGGCTCTATCGCCATTGAGTGGCTGCTGGCCCACCCGGATAATCAGGCCATCGGCTTCGAGCAGCATCCGGAGCGCGCCGCGCGGGCGCGGCGTAATGCAGAAAACCTCGGCGTTGATTGGCTGGAAGTAAACGAAGGCCGCGCACCGGAGGTGCTTGAGAATGCGCCGCTGCCTGATGCGGTGTTTATCGGCGGCGGGCTTTCTCAGGAACTGTTGGACGCTTTATGGCAGGTGTTGCCTAGCGGCACACGCGTAGTGGCCAACGCGGTCACGCTGGAATCCGAAGCCTTGCTGGCGCACTGGCAACAACAGGCGGGCGGCGAACTGCTGCGCCTGGAACTAGCCCACGCCGCGCCCATGGGCACCCGCCGGGGCTGGAAATCCAGCTACCCGATTGTGCAGTGGCGTGGCGTTCGATGACCAAGCAAACAGTGGCTAAGCAGGCACTAAAAGTCGCAGGGTTCGGCTTTCGCCAGCAGGCAACGCTTGAGTCACTGGAACAGGCGCTGGATCAATTGATTGCCCAGTACGGCCCTATCGACCAGTTGGCGGCAGCACACAGTATGCTGCCACTGGTTGAAGCGCTGGGCAGCGCCCGCAACATTTCGGTAATAAGCGTAGCGGATGCCGAGTTGGCAAGCGTTGCCACGCTGACTCATTCCGCCTACAGCCTGCGCGAAAAAGGCACCGGCAGCGTGGCCGAAGCCGTAGCGCTGCTGACCGCAGGCAGCGGGGCGCGGCTTTTAGGCCCGCGCACGGTTTCAAACGATAGACAGGCCACGGCCGCGGTGGCCACCACAGCGGCGCAAGGAGTTGGATTATGACGGTTCATTTTATTGGCGCAGGCCCCGGCGCGCCGGATCTTTTGACGCTGCGCGGGCGCGACCTGATCGCCGCCTGCCCGGTGTGCCTGTATGCAGGGTCGCTCGTTCCCGAAGAAATTCTCGAGCACTGCCCTAACGGCGCGCGCATCATCAACACCGCGCCGCTGTCACTCGATGATATCATGCAGGAAATTCAAACCGCCCACGCCGCAGGCCAGGATATCGCCCGGCTGCACTCCGGCGATTTATCAGTGTGGTCCGCCATGGGCGAACAGCTGCGCCGCCTGCGCGAGCTTGATATTCCCTACAGCGTTACCCCCGGCGTGCCTTCCTTTGCGGCGGCGGCGGCAACGCTCGGCCAGGAACTAACGCTACCCGGTGTAGCGCAATCCGTGGTGCTGACCCGCACGCCGGGCCGGGCAAGCGCCATGCCGGAAGGTGAGACGCTTGCCAACTTCGCCCGCACCGGGACCACACTCGCTATTCATCTCTCCGTTCACAACCTTGCCCAAGTGGTGGAAAGCCTGACGCCCCATTACGGCGAAGAGTGCCCGGTAGCGATTGTATGGCGGGCCAGCTGGCCGGATGAGCACGTGGTGCGCGGGCGCTTATCCACGGTGGAATCGCTGATCGACCACACCCTCCAGCGCACGGCGCTGATTCTGGTAGGGCCGGCACTCGAATCCGAAGACTTTCAGGAAAGCAGCCTGTACGCGGTAGGTTACGACCGCCGCTTTCGCCCCCAGTCCGCCGATTCGCCGTTTGCCAGCAGCGATGAAGAGGGCAGCGCATGATCACGCTCTCGCTGATCGGCATTGGCACCGGCAACGTCGACCACGTAACGCTCGCGGCAGTGCGCGCCTTGAACGAGGCCGACGTGATTCTGCTACCCCGCAAGGGCGAGGCGAAATCGGACCTAATCGACCTGCGCCGAGTACTCTGCGGCGAGCTGCTTGATGAAGCGGCCAATACCCGCATCGTTGAGTTCGATTTACCCACCCGCGACGGCGAACGCCAGTACCTAAGCGCAGTAGACGAATGGCATAACGCCATTGCCAGCATGTGGGCAGGGCTAATGGATAAGCACCTGCCAAATGGCGGGCGCGTCGGCATGCTGGTATGGGGCGACCCCTCGCTTTATGACAGCAGCCTGCGCATCGCCAAGCGCCTGACGGATAGCGGACGCGCCGTTGAGGTTAACGTCGTACCCGGCATCACCAGCCTACAAGTGCTCACCGCTGAGCATAAAATCCCCCTCAACGCGCTCGCCGAACCCATCCAGATCACCACCGGCCGCCGCCTGCGCGAACGCGGCTGGCCTAATGATGCCGCCACGGTAGCCGTGATGCTCGATAGCGGCGGGGCGTTTACTACGCTGCCGAAAACTGACACTTACATCTGGTGGGGCGCCTACCTGGGCATGGATAAACAGTGCTTGATCAAAGGCCCGCTAAGCGAGGTAAGCGACGAGGTTGTTGAGCGTCGCGCTGCACTGCGTGAAATGTATGGCTGGATTATGGATATCTATCTACTCGCCAAACAGCCACTGCTGTAACGCCGGTATTAAGTTGGAATGTTTTTCCATAAAATGGCTCTATACACTCAACACGTGATTATCAGGAGAGCGATATGAGCTTTTACGTTTATTTATCTGGCGAGATCCACACCGACTGGCGCGAAGAAATCCAACGTGGCGCTGAAGCCGCAGGCCTGGATATCGTCTTCACCGCGCCCGTCACCGACCACGACGCCAGTGACGCCGCAGGCGACCACTTGGGCGAGCAGAGCAACCAGTTCTGGCGCGACCACCAATCCTCCAAGGTCAACGCCATCCGCACCCGCACGCTGATCGAGCAAAGTGATTTAGTCGTCGTGCGCTTCGGCGACAAGTACAAGCAGTGGAGCGCCGCGTTTGATGCGGGTTACTGCTCCGCACTCGCCAAGCCCTACATCACTCTGCACACCGAGGATATCGTTCACCCGCTGAAAGAAGTGGATGCTGGCGCGCAGGCTTGGTGTACTACTACCGAGCAGGTCGTGGAAACCCTCAAGTACGTGCTGAAAGATTAACGCATGCCACTCCCCTGCAGGCCAAGCCTGGCCTGCAGCCCTCTTTCTTGGGGCTGCTAAAGGCTGGTTTTGTGGGAGCCCGCTTCAGCGCGCGAAAGCCCCGTCCCAAGAATCATCACAAGTAGCGTGGCGTAACGTTTGGCGAGGCACGAGCCAATAAGGCACCCGCGAAGGGCAGCGCTAGCTGCCCCGATGTCATCTCTAATGCAGCCCTTTTATCTCAAAAAACTGACATCAGCTTTTCCTCACCGCGCCCATTCTTCCCAGTGACCTCGCTGCACTACGACCTATTGCTGACCGCTGTCATGAAATTACCACGTGACCGAAGGTAAATTTGTCAATAGAGTATGATGGAATCGAGCAAAACGAGCGGGCACGCGAATAATGAATATACTTCCTGAGAGTTTTGAGAAACTATATGAAGCAGTGAGTTATGGCTTTTGTGTAGGCTGTATAACATCAAGGAATGTGCTGGCGCGTTTATTGATGTTACATGGCTGGGCGTATAATCACTGTTAGATTTTTAGAATTACTTTAGGAGTTAGAGTTATGTCGGATATCGTAAAAATAAATATTGATTTGAATAGCGGTGCAGTAAATATCGAGGCAGCCAGTGAATCGCTCAACATGATATTTGATAGGCTTGAGAGCTTTTTGCCATCATTAATCGACGCTAAATCCCAGTTCTCAAATTGCGAGGGCGAAGGTGAAGAAACCGGAGAAGGGGACGAAGAAAATGTTAACGAAGAAGCCGTCGAAGCAGTAGAGCCCAAAGGAAAAACTCTTGCCAAGCCAAAGAGAACTTCTTCCGCAAAACCGGAAACCTTTAAGACCGTAGAACTTGGGCTGAATGCCGATGAGAGGCAAGCCTTTAAAGATTTCTATGCAGAGAAGAGCCCGTCGGGGCAGTCAGATCATGTCTTGACCGTAATTTATTGGCTAATCAAAAATACCAACAGAGAATCTTTGAGCAAAGATGAAGTGTTCACGGGGCTTCGTACCGTGAATGAAAAGGCTCCAAAAAGGCTAACTTCCGTACTTTCTAATCTGGCTATATCCTCATATATTGTTAAGAGTGGCTCGAATTCAAGCCTTCACCATATAGGCGAGGATTATGTTGAACGAGATCTCCCTAAGAAAAAGGCAAAGTAAGTAAATGAATCAAGATTTAGATGATTTCGTTCTTCAGATTGAAAATTTCGAAGAGCTAAAAAAAACGGAATTAATTGACTTTTTTGTTTACTTCATTACCGTAATCAAAGAAGAGGATTCTGCGAACTCTCGCCAGCTGAAAGAGTGCTTTGATATTTTAAGGATTGAACCGTATTCCAATATACCTTCATATCTTTCTGCGAAAAGTAAGCGAGGGAAAGGAAAGAAGTTCATAAAAAAGAAAGATGGATATATTCTTGAGCGCTCTGCCGAACTGGATCTTCAAAAAAAATTAAGTACAGGGCCGTCGAAGAGAGAAACCTCTTATCTTCTAAGAAATATGCTCTCAGATATAACGGACTCGCATCAAAAGTCTTTCCTTCAGGAAGCCATCGATTGCTATGAAATAGGGGCCAAACGAGCAAGTATAGTTTTAGCTTGGATTTTGACTGTAAACCATTTATATAAATACATATACAAGCATAAAAAAAATGAATTCGACGCCGCTCTATCAGCGAACACAGACAAAAGAGTAAAAATATGGTTCTTCGTCACTTCATGTGGATTTGGCCTGATCGAACACGCGGCCCACCGGGCTGCCAATCAGGTAGATCATGGC